>CP043980.1 GCA_015134375.1 Candidatus Stammera capleta | reverse complement strand
ACATATTATATAAATATATATATATATATTTATATAATATGTTACAATAATAAATATATAAAAATATTACAATAAAATAATAATAAATAATAATAAATAATAATAAAATTATGTAACGTGAATTATTTAAATAATATAAAAATAAATATTTATTAAATAATTCACTAATTACACAATAAAACTAACAACTTATAAATTAAAATTTAATTTATAATTTAAAAAAAATTAAAAAATAAACTAAATTTTATAAAGGAACAACATTAGTAGCAGAAGGACCTTTAGCACCATTTGTAATTTCAAATTCTACAGATTGTCCTTCACTTAAAGTTTTAAAACCACTACTTTGAATAGCAGAAAAATGAACAAAAACATCTTTATCACCATTAACTGGAGTAATAAATCCAAAACCTTTAGATTCATTAAACCATTTAACATTACCTTTTACTCTTGTTGACATCTATATTACCTTTAAAAATTAAACATAATGTATTAACATAGATTATCATATATAATATTTAAATCAAATATTTTAATAAAATATTTATTTATAATTAATATATATATGAGATATAGCTACAGCTATAGCATCTGTAACATTATAATTCATTTCATGTTTTATATTAAATATATTTTTAACAAATAAATTAATATCTAATTTACTTACTCTTTTTTTACAAAAAATTTTATTTCTAATTGTATTTATATTATATTCATAAATAGGTATAAAATTAACAGTAGCAGCTAAAATTATTACAGCATTAACTTGATTTAATTTAAAACTTGTATTTAAATTATTTTTTAAAAATGTTTTTTCAATTACTATTTCTAATGGTTTAAAATATAAAAAAACATCTAAAATATAATTATAAATTTTATTTAATCTAACACAAAAAAAATTAGAATTACTAATTATACAATCACTATATATATATTTAATATTATTATTATTAAAACTACTATCTATTTCTAATATTCCATATCCAGTAATATAAGTTCCAGGATCAATTCCTATAATTATCTTTTTCATTATTTATTTAAAAACAAGGTGAACCAGTTAAAAAACATATACCAGAAGTTGATTTAGGAAAAGCTATAACTTCTTTAATATCTTCCTTTTTAGTTAATAACATTAATAAACGATCTAAACCTAGAGCTAAACCAATATGAGGAGGAGTTCCATATTTTAATGATTCTAAAAAAAAACCATAATTTAATATTTGATTTTTTTTACTTATACCTAAAATATCAAATATTTTAACTTGTAAATTATAATTATTAATTCTTTCAGAACCACTACCTAATTCATGACCATTAATTACTAAATCATATGATGTAGAAATTAATTTTAAATAATCAACAACATTATTATTATCTAAAATATCTGCTTTAATATTAGTAAAAGGATGATGAAAAACATCTAAATTATTAAATTTATTTTTAAAAAACATAGGAAAATCTATTATTCAAACAGGAAAATATTCTTTATCTTTATATAATTTAAAATAATTACAAAAAAATGTCCTTATTTTTAATAAATTTAAATAATTTAAAAAATCAAAAAAAAATATAAAATATATTCCACCAATTAAAGGTTTTAAATTAAATAAAATTTTTTGCAATAAATTATCACTTATATCAAAAAAATTATTAGATTTTTCATAATAATAAATATTATCAATAAAATTATTAATTTTTATATAAAATAAATATTTTATTTTAAAATTATTTAAAAAATAAGAACTTAAATAATTGAAATCAAAAAAAATATTATCTTTAAATATAAACATTTCTAAAATAATTTTATTTTTAATAAAATTTAAAATAAAATTATTCTTTAATAAATATTTATATATTTTATTATCAAAATTTAAAGGATTTCTTAAATCAGGTTTATCAGTTCCATATTTTAATAAACATTTATTATATTTTATAATTAAAAAATTATTTAATTTAATATTTAATATTTTATATCATATATTATAAATTAAATTATTTATTAAATCTTTTATAAAATTAAAATTTTCAAAAGATAATTCTACATCCAATTGAGTAAACTCAGGTTGTCTATTAGATCTAAAATCTTCATCTCTAAAACATTTAACCACTTGATAATATTTATCAAAACCACCAATCATTAATAATTGTTTAAAAATTTGTGGTGATTGAGGTAAAGAATAAAATTTACCACTATAAATTCTACTAGGTACAATAAAATCTCTAGCACCTTCAGGGGAAGATTTAGTTAAAAATGGTGTTTCAATATTCAAAAAACCATTTTTATAAAAAAAATTATGTATTATATTGTTTACATCAGATCTAATTTTAAAAATTTTAAATATATTTTTGTTTCTAAAATCTAAATAACGATATTTAAATCTAACATTACTATTATTTTTAATATTATATAAATCTAAAGGTAATAAACAAGAAATATTTAATAATAAAATATCTTTAACTAAAATTTCTAAATTTTTATCAATATTTAAAACTAACTTTCCTATAATTCTAATACAAGATTGTATTGTTAATTTCAAACAAATTTTTCATAGATTAATATTTTTTTTAAATATAACTAATTGTATAGAACCAGTATAATCATTCAAAATTAAAAAAATAACTTTCTTTAAAATACGTATATTAATTACTCAACCATAAATATTAACATATTTATTAATATATTTTTTTTTATTAATTAAACCACAATAATGTCTATTCATATTATTTAATTAATTATTTTTATAAATAAAAATTTATTATATTATAATATATAATTATTAAATTAATTTAATATAAAATAAAATGAATATAAAAAAATATATATTTAAAAAAATAAAAAAAATATTTAAATACATTAATATAAAAAAAATAAATAATATAAAAATAAAAAATAATAATAAATTTAGTGATTATCAAATCTATGGAATAATAGAAATATCTAAAAAAATAAAAATTAAAATAAATATATTATTTAAAATAATAAAAAAAAAATTAATAAAATATAAAATATTTGATAAAATTAAAATAATAAATCCAGGATTTATAAATATATTTTTAAATAAAAATTATATATGTAAAATAATAAATAAAATTTCAAAAAAAAAAAATTTTAATATAAAAAAAAAAAAAAAAAAAAAATAATTATAGATTATTCTTCTCCTAATATAGCTAAACAAATGCATATAGGAAACTTAAGATCAACTATAATAGGAGATTGTATATCAAATTGTTTAAAAATTTTAGGACATAAAATAATAAAAATAAATCATATAGGAGATTGAGGAACACAATTTGGTACAATAATAACTTGAATTCTAAAATTTAAATTAAATAAAAAAATTAATAATATTAAAACAATAGAAAAAATATATAAAAAATCACAGAAAAAATATAAAAAAAATAAAAAATTTGCAAAAAAATCAAGAGAAAATGTAGTTAAATTACAAAAAAAAAAAAAAAAAATAATAAAAATATGAAAAAAAATAGTTAAAATAACATTAAATGAAAATCAAAAAATATATAACTATTTAAATATTAAATTAAAAAAAAAAAATAATATAGGAGAAAGTTTTTATCAAAAAAAAATGAAAAAAATTATTAAAGATTTAATTAAAAAAAAAATTGCCATAAAAGATAAAAAATCAATAATAATTTTTGGTAAAAAAAAATTTCCTTTAATAATACAAAAAAAAGATAAAGCATTTTTATATAGTACTAGTGATATAGCATCTATAAAATATAGAATAAAAAAATTTAAAGTTAATAAAATAATATACTTTACAGATATAAGACAAAAAGAATATTTTAAAAATATATTTTATATATGTAAAAAAGCTAAATATATACCTAAAAATTTTAAAATAAAACATTGTAGCTTTGGTTTAATTTTAAATAAAAAAGGTAAACCTTTAAAATCTAGAAAAAATTTAAATTTAAATATAAAAAAAATAATAAAAATAATTAATAATAAATCAAAATTTTTAATAAAAAAAAATAATAAATATAATAAAAACAAAATAAATAGAATAATAAAAAAAATAACTATTAGTACAATAAAATATATGGAATTATCAAAAAATAGAAAAACTAATTATATTTATGATATAAATAAAAATATATGTTTAAAATCAAATACAGGACCCTATATACAATATTCATATACAAGAATAATATCAATATTAAGAAAAAATAATACTAACACAACAAAAACAATTAAAAATAATAAATTATTTATTACATCTAATATAGATTATAAAATATGTCAAAAAATATTAAATTTTGAATCTATAATAAAAGAAATATGTAAAAAAAATAAACCAAATATATTATGTAATTATTTATACAAAATAAGCTCAATATTTTCAAAATTATACGAAAAAGAAAATATTACATATATAAAAAATAAAAAAATAAAAAAAAGTAAATTAAAATTAATAGCTATAATATCAAAAATATTAAGAATAGGATTATCAATATTAGGAATACCTATTCTTTATAATATATAAAATTAAAATTAAAATATTAATTTTTGACCTAAAGTAAATATAGTATTAAAAATAAAACATTTATATGTATAAATATTATAATAATATTTATTAAATAAAAATATAATCTTTTCAAAATTAATAGAAGAATGTTCAATAATTAATCAACCTTTATTATTTAAATAATAATAAGAATTTATTATAATATAATTAATATCTCCAAAACCTTTATCAAAAGAAACTAAAGAATCATATGATTCATATCTTAAATCTTTTTTATTTATACAATTATCTTTACATCAAATATAAGGAGGATTACAAATAATTAAATCAAAAAAATTATTTTTTTTAATTTTACTAAATCAATTACTATAAATACATTTTATGTTATAAAATCCTAATTTTTTTATATTATATCTAATCAAATTAATACATATATAATTAATATCAATACATAAAATTAATGTATTAATACAATTTTTTGATATACACATAGAAATTACACCAGAACCAGAACCTAAATCTAATATTTTAATTAAATTATTAAATTTAATAAATTTAATAATAAAATTAACCATAAATTCTGTACTAGACCTAGGTATAAAAATATCATTATATATTTTAAATTCAATATTTAAAAAAAAACATCTATTAAATATATAACAAATAGGTTCACCTCTTAATCTCATAATCAAAAAAAAATCTAAATATTCAATAATTTTATTATTTAATACAAAATTAATATTTAATTCTATTCAAATACGATTTTTATTCAAAACATACTGTAAAATTATATAACTATCTTTATATATATAATTATTAGTTTTACTATATAATTTAACTTTATATAATCAATCTTTTATTTTCATAAATTAAAATTTATTTTTATAATATTTAATTAAAGGTAATATTAATAAATTTAAATCACCATTTAATACCTTATCTAAAGAATATATAGTTAAATTTATTCTATGATCTGTAATTCTATTTTTTGAAAAATTATAAGTCCTGTTTCTATCATTTCTACTACCAGTACCTAATAAATTTTTTTTTCTATAACTATTTTCTTTAATACGTTTATTTTTCTCTAAATTATATATACGAGACCTCAATACCTCTAAAGCTTTTGATTTATTTTTATGTTGAGATCTTTCTTGTTGACACTCTACAATTATTCCAGTTGGTATATGTGTTATTCTAACTGCAGAATCAGTAGTATTAACATGTTGACCACCAGCACCAGAAGATCTATAAGTATCTATTTTAATATCACTAGATTTAATAATAGGTAAATCCAATAAAGGTATAACAGGTGTTACAGCTACTATACAAGTAGAAGTATGAATTCTACCTTGAGATTCTGTTTTAGGAACTCTTTGAACACGATGCCCACCAGATTCATATTTAAAATATTTATAAACATTATTACCAATAATTTTAACATTAATATTTTTATAACCTTTAAATATATTACTATTTAAATTAATTAATTCAATATTTCAATTCATTTTTTCACAATACTTACTATACATTTTAAATAAATCATAAACAAATAATGAAGCTTCATTTCCTCCTGTACCAGAATAAATATCTAAATAAACATTTAACTTATCATTCTTATTAAATTTATTTAAAAAAAAATATTTATTTAATTTAAATTTTATTTCTTTAATTAATAATTTTAATCTTACTTTATCATCTTTAATTAAAATATTTAATTCTTTATCATTATTATTAATATGTAATTTTTTTAGAGAATCTAATTCTTTTTCATATTTAATTAAATCTAAAAAAATATTATTAATTTTTAATAAATTAGAATATTTTTTAAATATATTAAAATCAAAATTGTTTTTAATTAAATTATTATTAATATATAATTTATTTTTTAACTTTAATATTTTTTTTTTTATTTCAATAAATTTTAAATTTAAATTATTATCCATTTTATATTTCACTATATATATAAATAAATAATACTATTTCATATTAAATATTATAATACAAAAAATAAAATAAAAATAAAATAAATATTTATATAAAACTTAAAATAAAATTAAAATATATAATATAATTTAAAAAAAATAAAAATTAAAATAAAATGAATATAAAACTAATAATAGGAATAGGAAATAAAAATAAAAATTTACAAAAAACTAGACATAATATAGGAATATGATTCATAAATAAGTTATTAAAAAAAAAAGCAAAATTAAATAAAATATATAAATTATATATAAAAAAAAAATATATATATATATATGTACCTAAATCATATATAAATAAAATAGGTAAAAATATAAAAAAAATAAAAAAAAAATTAAATATAAAAACAAAAAATATTTTAATTGTATATGACGATATAAATATAAAACCAGGTTTATGTAAAATAGAAAATAATAATAAAAAAAAAACAACTCACAATGGAATAAAAAATATAATAAAATGAAATATAAAAAAAAATTTTTATAAATTAAGAATAGGTATAGGAAGACCAAACAATAAAAATAATCTAAATAATTATGTATTATCAAAACCTAAAAATTTAGAAAAAAAATTAATAAATAAAATAATTAAAAAATGTATTTATTACATAAAAAAATTAATAAAAAATAATAAATTAAATAAAATACAAAATATACTAAATAATAAACAAATAAAATGTTTAATAAAATAGAACAAATAAATAAAATAAAAAAATATTTTAAAAATAAAAATATAAAATATATAAAAAAAATTAATTATAAAATATATTTATGTGGCAGAATAATATCAAAAAGAATAATGAAAAAAAGTATATTTTTTAATATACAAGATATTAATCAAAATATACAAATATCTGCTAATAATAAATACTTAAAAAAAAAATATATAAATATAATAAAAAAATCTAAAATAGGAGACATAATATATGTAAATGGATATTTATTTAAAACATTTACAAAAGAATTAACATTAAAATGTAAATATATTAAAATAATAACTAAAATACATAAATTTTTACCTGATAAATATAATAAAATAAAAAATAAAGAAAAAAAATTTAGAAAAAGATATTTAGATTTAATAATTAACAAAAAAACAAGAAAAAACTTTCTATATAGAATTAAAATAATTAAATATATAAGAAAATATTTAAATAATAATAAATATTTAGAAGTAGAAACTCCTATGCTACATAATATTGCTGGAGGAGCTATTGCAAAACCATTCACTACATATCATAAAAAATTAAATACTAAAATGTATTTAAGAATTGCACCTGAATTATATTTAAAAAAATTAATAATAGCAGGATTTACTAAAATTTTTGAATTAAATAGAAATTTTAGAAATGAAGGAATTTCTAAATCACACAATCCTGAATTTACAATGATTGAAATATATAAAGCATATTCAAATTATAAAGATATGATGAAAATAGTAAAAAATATTATTACATATATAATAAATAATATATTTAGAAATAAAATATTTTTTATTAATAAAAAAAAAATAGAAATAAAAAAAAAATTTAAATCTATAAGTATAAAAAAAGCAATATATAAATACTCCAAATTATTTAATAATATTAAAGAATTAAACAATAAAAAAATAATTAATAAAATAGCATTAAAATTAAATATAAATATAAAACAAAAAAAAGGTAAAATTTTAGAAAAAATATTTAAAAAAACAACAGAAAAAAAAATTATTCAACCTACTTTTATTACAAAATACCCTATAGATATATCACCTTTGTCTAAAACAAATAAAATAAATAATAAAATAGCAGACAGATTTGAATTATTTATAGGAGGTTATGAAATAGCAAATGGTTTTTCTGAATTAAATGAATATAAAGAACAAAAAAAAAGATTTAAAAAATTAAATAAAAAAAATTATGATAAAAATTATATACATGCTTTAAAATATGGATTACCTCCTACATCTGGAATAGGAATAGGAATAGATAGATTATGTATGATATTAACAAATAGTAAATCTATTAAAGATATAATTCTTTTTCCAACATTAAAAAAAAAAAATTAATTAAGTAATTTAAAACAATTAATTATTTTATAAATAAATTTTTTTCTAAAAAAAATAATTAATTTTTTAATACCATTATCTTTATTTATTAATTGAAATTTAAAACTATTAGTATAAAAATTATTATTATATAAATTATTACTTTTGTTTAAAATCATAAATTTATTAAAATATTTTAATTCATAAAAAAATTTTAAAAAATCTTTTTTATTAAATTTTAAAATAAAAGAATTTATAATAATATTATTTTCTAAAATATTATTAAAACTACTTAATATTAAAACAAATAAAACATTTTTAATTTTATATAAAAATCTATTAATAATAAAAGAATTCAATAAAACAAAATTATTTACAGACATTAAAGATATATCATTTTTTAATTTTAAGTTAAAATCAATTAAAAAAGTTTTAATTTCTAAATTAATAAAATTAATATCACATACATTATTATTATTATTATTAAAAAAATTTATATAATTTTCAATTAAATTACCTATAAAACCTTTATTTAATCTATCTTCTAAAGATATATTGTAATTAATATAATTTACCAATTCTATAATTGAACAACCATATATATTTTTTAAAATAAATAATATATTATTTTCAAAATGAAAAAACATAAATATAAAAAAAAATTAATAAAAAATTATAATTAATATAACATATGTTCAAAAAAAAAAAAAAATCTAAAAATAAAAATAAATAAAATATTTTAAAAATAAATAAATATAAATTTAAATAATATATAATAATATATAAATAAAAAATAATTATTTTAAATAATATATATATTATATTATAATATTTAATTTAAAATAAATTAAATATTATTTTTAAATAAAAGGAGAAAATATTGATAGCAATAATAATATGTATGCATGGCAAACTTGCATTAGAAACATTAAAAACTATAGAATTAATAATAGGAAAACAAAAAAACATAAAATCAATAAAATTTTTATCAGGAGAAAACACAGAAAATATAATTAAAAAATATAAAAAAAAAATAAATAAATTATATGTTAAAAAAGGAATAATATTTTTTGTTGACATATTAGGTGGAAGTCCTTTTAATGCAGCTAATAGATTTTTATATAATAATAAAAAAATTAAAGGAGAAATTATATCAGGAACTAATATACCAATGTTATTAGAAGTATTAATATCAAGAAAAAAAAAAAATATAAATGAACTTACAAAAATTGCATATAATAGTGGTAAAGAAGGAATAAATATAACTAAATTTAATAAAAAAAAAAAAAAATATATGAAAATTATATTAACTAGAATAGATGATAGATTAATACATGGACAAGTATGTACTGGATGAAGTAAAGAATTAAAAATTTCAAGAATAATAGTAATTAATAATAAAATATGTAAAGATGCTATAAGAGTCAAATTATTAAAACAAGTATCACCACCTAGCATAAATTCACATGTAATAAATATAAATAAATTTATTAAAGTATATAATAATCCTAAATATAAAGAAGATAGAGTATTATTATTATTTACCAATCCTAAAGATATTGTTAAAACAATTAAAAAAGGTTTAAAAATAAAATCAATTAATATAGGAGGTATGTCTTATAAAGAAGGAAAAAAACAAATTACAGATGCTATATCAGTAAATAAAAAAGATATTAAATATTTTAATAAACTAAATAATATGAATATAGAATTAGAAATTAGAAAAGTACCTAATAATAAAAAATTAAATATAATTGATATATTAAAAAAAACAAAATTATAATATAAAAATAAAAGGTATTAAAATGGAAATAACATCACCAAAATTAATATTAATTTTTTTAACAAGTTTAATTATAGGAATGGAATCCATATTAGATCAATTTCAATTACATAGACCATTATTAGCATGTACATTAATTGGTATAATATTAGGAGATATAAAAACAAGTATAATTATTGGAGGAACTTTAGAAATAATGTCTTTAGGTTGAGTAAATATTGGTGCTGCTATTTGTCCAGATTGCGCTTTAGCTTCAATAATATCTACTTTATTAGTAATTATAGGTAAACAAAGTATAGGTTACGGTATAACACTATCAATACCTATTGCAGCTGCAGGACAAATACTTACAATAATATTAAGAAGTTTAACTATAAGTTTTCAACATTTAGCAGATAAAGTAATTAATAATAATAAAAACACAACATATTTATCATATTTACATATAATATCTTTAATTTTACAAGGATTAAGAATTGCATTACCTGTAATAATATTTAGTTATTCTATTAAAACAAAAACAATAAAAAATCTATTAAATTTAATACCTAAAACTATTACAGATGGTTTAAATGTAGCTGGAAATATAGTAGTAACTATAGGATATGCTATGGTTATTAATATGATTAAAGAAAAACATTTAATGCCATTTTTTTTCTTAGGTTTTGTAATATCAGGATCTACATCTTTTAATTTATTATCATTAGGTATTATAGGAATAATACTATCAATACTATATACACAATTATCACCTAAATATTATATAAAATATAATAAAAAACAAAAAAAAATTAAAGAAGATGAATTAGATTAAAAAAAAAGGATAAATATGAATAAAAAAATTAACAATACAGATATAAATATAGCATTAATACGAAGTACATTAATACAAGCATCTTGAAATTTTGAAAGAATGCAAGCATTAGGTTTTTGTTATTCTATTAAACCAATATTAAATAAATTATATAAAAACGATAAAAAAAATAAAAAAAAAGCATTTAAAAGACATTTAGAATTCTTTAATACACATCCTTATATGATAGGACCAATTTTAGGAATTACAATTGCTATGGAAGAAGAAAAATCTAATAACTATAAAATAAAATCTAATTCAATAAGAAATATTAAAATTGGTCTAATGGGTCCATTAGCTGGAATAGGTGATCCTATATTTTGAGGAACAATAAGACCTATGTTATCTGCTATAGGATCTGGATTAGCTATGAAAGGAAGCATAATAGGTCCATTATTTTTTTTTATATCTTTTAATATTATTAGAATAACTACATTATACTATGGCATACATTATGGTTATAAAAAAGGTATAAATATAATTAAAGAACTTAATAATAATTTTTTAAAAAAAATTACTGAAGCTTCATCTATATTAGGATTATTTATTTTAGGTTCTTTAGTAAATAAATGAACTAAAGTAAAAACTCCTATAATAATAACTAAAATAATAAAAAATAATAAAATATTTGATTTAAAACTACAAGATATACTAGATGAATTAATGCCAGGAATATTACCTTTAATATTAACTATGTTATGTATGTGATTACTAAATAAAAAAATAAATCCTTTAATATTAATGGTTTTAATATTAATAATAGGAATAATAGGAAACTATTTTAAATTACTTATATAAATAAAAAAATATGACAATAATAAATAAAATAGAAAAAAAAATAAAAGACAATTCTAAAATAATAAAAGATAAATTTAATAATAATATAAAACAAAATGAAAATATAAAAAATATATTATATAAAAATAAATTTTTTGAAAAAACTATAAAAATTATAAAAGATAATATTAAAGAAAAACCTATAACATTTATTATATTATCTTTAATAACTGGGATAATAATAGGAACAAAAATAAAAAAAAAATAAATAATACCCATATATTAAAAAATTATATGGGTATAAAAAAAAACAAAATAATAATTTTATATATAAAAAAATATAATTAATTATAAAAAAAATATAAAATAAATGAAAAATAATAAAATAAAAAATATAAAAATAGAAAACGAGTTAAAAAAATCATATTTAGATTACGCAATGTCTGTAATAATAAATAGAGCATTACCAGATGTAAGAGATGGTTTAAAACCAGTTCATAGAAGAATAATATATTCAATGTATATATTAAAAAATTTTTATAATAAACAATATAAAAAATCAGCTAGAATAGTAGGAGATGTAATTGGAAAATATCATCCACATGGAGATAATGCAGTATATGAATCAATTGTTAGAATGACACAAAAATTTTCTATGAGATATCCATTAATAAAAGGACAAGGAAATTTTGGTTCAATAGACGGAGATCCAGCTGCAGCAATGAGATATACAGAAATTAAAATGTCAAAAATATCAAATGAATTCATTAAAGATATAAAAAAAAAAACAGTAAAATTTATTAATAATTATGATTCAACAGAAAAAATACCAAAAATATTTCCAACAATTATACCAAATATTTTAATAAATGGAGCTACAGGAATAGCAGTTGGAATGACTACAAATATACCACCACATAATATTTCAGAAGTAATGAATGTATTAATTAAATTTATAGAAAATAAAAATTTAAAAACAAAAAATTTAATTAAATATATTAAAGGACCAGATTTTCCTACAGGTTCAATAATAGAAGATAATAAAGGAATATATAATGCATATAAAACAGGAAAAGGAAAAATAAATATATTATCTAAAATTAAAATAGAAAAAAAAAAAAAAAATAAATATATAATAATAAAAGAATTACCATATCAAATAAATAAATCTAAATTAATAACTAAAATTATAGAATTAATAAAAAATAAAAAAATAAATGAAATAAATAATATTAGAGATGAATCAGATAAAGATGGTATGAGAATAGTAATAAAAACAAAAAAAAATATTAAAGAAAAAATATTAATAAATAAATTAATACATTTAACAAATTTAAAAATATCATATACCATAAATATGGTTGCTTTATATAAAAATAAACCTAAAATATTAAATTTAAAAAAAATAATTAAAATATTTATAAAATATAGAAAAAAAATAATTAAAAAAAGAATAATATTTAAATTAGAAAAATATAAAAAAATATTAATTATTACAAAAGGATTTATAATAACTATAAATAATATAAAAAAAATATTAAATATAATAAAAAATTCAAAAAATAAAAAATTAGTAAAAAATTTATTAATAAAAAAAAAATGAAAAATAAAAAATAAAAAAAAAAAAAATAAAATATATAAATTAAATAATAAACAAATAAAATATATATTAAATTTAAGTTTGAATAAATTAACTAAAATAGAACAAAAAAATATTATTATTAAACATAAAAAAATAAAAAAAAAAATAAATAAATTTAAAAAAATACTAAAAAATAAAAATTTAATTAAAAATATTATTAAAAAAGAATTTATAAATATAAAAAAAAAATTTGGAGATAAAAGAATAACTAAAATAATTAAAAAAAAAAAAAAAATCAAAATATATGACTTAATTAAAAAAGAAAAAATATTAATAATAATATCCAAATTTAAATATATAAATTATATAAAAATAAATAAAATAAAAACACAAAATATAAGATGTAAAGGTAAAAAAATAATAAATCTTAAAGAAAAAGATATAATAAAAAATTTTGCAATCACTAATACTCACTCTAAATTAATTATATTCACTAACATAGGAAAAATTTATAATATTAAAATATTTAAATTAATAAACATAAATACAAAAATTGGAAAACCTATAATAAATTTTATAAAATATATAAAAGAAAAAGAAAAAATAACATTTATACTTTCAATAAAAAAAATAAAAAAATATATTATTATAATAACAAAATTTGGTTTAATAAAAAAAATACCAACAAAAAAAATTAACTTCAAAAGAAAAAATGGTATAAATGTAATAAAAATAAAAAAAAATGACAAAATTATAAAATCATATTTAACAAATGGTAAAAATGATATTATAATATTTACTAAATATGGAAAATCTATAAAATTTTCTGAATTATTAATAAAAAAAATGAATAAAAATTCTTATGGAATAAAATCTATAAATTTATCTAATAAAGATTATGTAATTTCAATAAATAAAATAAACTATAAAAATTTAAATAATAAATATATAACTTTAATAACTAATAAAGGATATGGAAAAAAAACATTAGTTAAAGAATTTCCAAATAAATCAAGAGCTACAAAAGGTTTAATATCTATAAAATTAAATAATAAAAATGGATATTTATCTAATACTTTAAATTCAAATAATAAAAATAAAATATTAATTATTACAAATAAAGGTAAATTATTAAAAATATATAATAAAAAAATAAGTATTCTAAAAAGAAACACTCAAGGTTTAATATTAATTAATATTAATCAAAAAGAAAAAATTGTAGGTAGTATTAAAATATAATTATTACAAATTATGAACAGATAAAGTATTACACCCATAAGAAAAAACACCTGAAATCATAATAACTATATCACCTATATTAGCATATCCTTTAGATATAGATAATTTCTTTCCTATATTATAAAAATCATTATTATTATTAATATCTTTTACTACTAAAGGTATAACACCTTTAATTAAAATTAACTGTTTAGATAATTTATTATTATTAGTTAAAGCTAAAATCATAGATTTAGGAAAATATTTTCTAATAAAAAAAGGTGATTTACCATTGATAGTATATACTAATATTAATGGAGAATTTAATCTTATAGAAATATCTACAGAACTTTTACATATAGCTTCATTTATTGAAATATTTTTATAATAATTATTATCATTATCATAATTAATATTTAAATTATTAAATAAAAAATCAGATCTTTTACATATTATTGACATAATTTTAACACAATCTATAGGATAATTACCTTTAGCACTTTCACCAGATAACATTACAGCATCAGTACCATCTAATATTGCATTAGCTACATCTCCTGCCTCTGCTCTAGTAGGTCTTGGATTTTTTATCATAGATTCTAACATTTGAGTAGCTGTAATAACAAACTTATTATTTAAATTACATTTTTTAATCATAATTTTCTGATTAAATATTACATCTTCAACAGGTATTTCTACACCTAAATCACCTCTAGCTATCATTATACCATCAGAAACATTTAATATTTTATCAAAATTTAACAAACCTTCTCTATTTTCTATCTTAGAAATAATTTTTATATTTTTACCTTTATTATTATCTAAAAATTTTCTTATTTTTAACACATCATTTTCATTTCTAACAAAAGAAGCAGCAACAAAATCTATATTATTTTTACAACCAAAAATTAAATCTTTTTTATCTTTTTCTGACAAATAAGGTAAACTAATATTAATACCAGGTAAATTTATACTTTTATTTTCTCCTAAAATTCCATCATTTAAAACTTTACATATAATTCTATTATTAATTTTTTTTAAAACTATCATAGATATTAAACCATCATCTACTAAAATGTAATTACCTATATTAATATCAAAAAATAAATTTTCATAATTAACAGCAACCTCATTTATATTTCCTAATAAATTAATATCATTACATACAAAAGAAAAATACTGATCTCTTTTTAAGAGAACTTCATTATTTTTATATAACTTTAAAGTACGTATTTCAGGACCCTTAGTATCTAAAATAATACAAATTTTTTTATTGATTTTTTTACTAGCTCAATTCAAATTATTTATATAAATTTTATAATTTTCATAACAACCATGAGAAAAATTTAATCTTGCAGAATCCATACCATTTTTTAATAATTCCAAAATTATACTTTTAGAACAAGAAGAAGGACCTATAGTACAAATAATTTTAGTTTTTTTCATATAAAATAAAAATAAAAAATAATATTAAAAAAAAATAAATAAAATACGTTCTAGTGGAATCGAACCACTGACTTCCATTACGTCAAAATGGTACTCTACCTCTGAGTTAAGAACGTATTATTAATTATTTAAAATAAATAAAAAACATAATAATTATATTATTATTATATAATAATATACAAATTAATTAAACTATAAAAATTATAAATTAATAATAAAAAATGAAAAATAATATAATAAATATTTTAAAAAAAAGAAATTTAATAAAAAATATATCTAAAAATATAAATAAAATTAAAAAAATAAATAATAAAAAAATAAAAATATATTGCGGTTTTGATCCTACTAATAATAGCCTCCATATAGGACATTTATTAATATTAATAACATTAAAAAGATTTATTAAAAAAAAATATAATATAATAATATTAATTGGTGAAATAACTGCAAAAATTGGTGATCCTAGTTTTAAAAAAAACTATAGAAAAAAAATTAAAAATAAAAAAATAAAAAAATATAAAAAAAATATAATTAAACAAATAAAAAAAATATTAAATTATAAAAAATATAAAATAAAATTTATATCTAATAAAAAATGATTTAAGAAAATGAATATAATATTTTTTTTAAAAAAAATATGTAAATATTTTAAAATAAAAGAAATATTAAATAAAAAATTTATAAAAAAAAGATTAAATAATAATAAAAAAAATATTAATATAAAAGAAATATTATACAATATATTACAAAGCTACGATTATAGTTATTTATTTAAAAATTTAAATATTAACCTCCAAATAGGAGGATCTGATCAATGAGGAAATATCACATCAGGTATAAATTTAATTAAAAAAAAATATAAAAAAATTGCTTTAGGTATAACAATACCTTTATTAACAAATAATAAAGGTAAAAAATTTGGTAAATCAAAAAAAAAAAATATATGATTAAATAAAAAAAAAACTAAACCATATGAATTTTATCAATTTTGATTAAATATTAATGACAATAAATTACCATTATATTTAAAACAATTTACTTTAATAAAAATTAAAAACATAAAAAAAATATTAAATAAAAATAATATTATAAAAAATAAAAAAATACTAGCTAAATATATAACTAAAATAGTACATGGAAAAAAACAAACTAAAAAAGCTATTATAGCTACAAAAATATATTTTAATAAAAATATTAAACTTAATTTAAATATATTAAATAAATTAAATAATATAAATATACCTAAAATTAAAATTAAAAATAATAATAAAGTAAAAATAAAAAATATATTAATATTATTAAAAATATCAAAAAATAAAACAAATTCACATAATTTAATATTAAATAAATGTATTAAAATAAATAAAAATTTAATTACAAATACTAATTATATAATAAATAAAAAAGATATACTATTTAATAAATATACAATAATATCAAAAGGTAAAAAAAAATTTTTTTTAATAAATTGAAAATAAAAAATATATTTCCTTTTTTATTATATAAATAAAAAAGGAAATATAAATTAATTTTTTAAATTTAAAATATATTTATTATCTTTTAAAAAACTAAATCTTTTAAAACTTTTATTAAATTTAATATTTTTAAATTTATCTTCTATCCTAATTAATTTATTATACTTACAAATTCTTTCACCTCTAGTTATAGAACCAGTTTTAATTTGATAAGAATTAGTACCTATACATAAATCTACAATAGTAGTATCTTCAGTTTCTCCTGAACGATGAGAAATTATATAATTATAATTATTATCTTTAGCAAATTTAATACAATTTAATGTTTCTGTCAAAGTACCAATTTGATTAGGTTTAATTAATATACAATTTGCTATATTACTATCAATTCCTTTTTTTAACAATTTAATATTAGTAACAAATAAATCATCACCAACAATTTGTACTTTATCACCTAAAACACTAGTTAAATAAACATAACCTTTTCAATCATTTTCATCTAAAGGATCCTCTATAGATATTATAGGATAATTATTAATTAAATTATTTAAATATTCTGTAAATTCATAAAAATAAAATTTTTTATTTTCACTATTCAATTTATATAATTTACTTTTTTTATCATATAATTCAGAAGAAGCACAATCTAAAGCTATGAAAATATCTTTACCTAATTTATAAGATGATTTCTCTATTGATTCACATATTAAATCTATTGCTTGAATATTAGAAGATAAATTAGGTGCATAACCTCCTTCATCACCAGTTAATGTAATTTTATTATTATTTTTTAATATTATTCCTAAATTATGAAAAACTTCAGAACACATTCTTATACAATCAATAAAATTTGAAGCACCTAAAGGATATATCATAAATTCTTGAATATCAATATTATTATTAGCATGACAACCACCATTTATAATATTCATCATAGGTATAGGTAAACAAAATTTATTAATTTTACTAATTTTAGATATATAAGTATACAAAGGTATATTTAAATATTTAGAAGCTGCTTTAGCTAAAGATAAAGATACAGCTAATATAGAATTAGCACCTAATCTAGATTTATTTAAAGTACCATCTAAATTAATCATTATATTATCAATTTTTTCTTGATCTAAAATATTTAAACCAATAATATTTTTTTTAATAATATTATTAATATTATATACAGAATTTAATACTCCTTTACCTAAATATCTATTTATATCATTATCCCTTAATTCTAATGCTTCATTTATACCTTTAGAAGCACCAGATGGAACAATAGACCTAGAAATTATACCATTTTCTAAAATTATTTCAGCTTCTATTGTAGGAAAACCTCTTGAATCAATAACTTCTCTACCTAATAAATTTAATATCTTACACATATAATAAACCTTAAATTTTTAAATACAAATATATATTATATTATAATAAAAATTAAAAAAAAAATAATATAAATATATTAATTTAAAAAAAAATATGATAATATTAATATATCGCGGGATGGAGCAGTAGGTAGCTCGTCGGGCTCATAACCCGAAGGTCGTTGGTTCAAATCCAGCTCCCGCAATTTATATTTTATATAAAAATTTAATTAAAGAAATTAATATTAAAATTAATAATAAAATTTTTATACAATAAAATATAAAATTAAAAAAAATATATAGAAAAAAATATATAAAAATATATAAAAAAAAATCATAAAAAATTATGTTTTTATTTATGTTTATATTTTTATAAAAAAATATAAAAAAAATATTATAAAATTTTTTTAAAAATAAATAAGTTATTAATAATAATAAAATATTTTTATAAAAAAAAATATTATCTAATAAAAAAAAAAATAAAAAATACAATATATTCATTTTAATAAAATTTTAAATTAATAATATATTTTATATAAATATAAACCATTAGGTTTAACTATATTACAATTTATTCTAATTCCAGAATAAAAAAAATCTTTAAATCAATTTATAGATTTACTTTTAATACCAACTAATATAAGACTACTAACTATATTTCTTACCATATGATATAAAAAAGAATCAGCAATTATATCAAAATATATAAATACACCCTTTCTAAAAATATTAATATAAAAAATATTTCTTTTAGAAGATAAAGATTGACAACCAGAAGATTTAAAAGAACTAAAATTATGTTCACCTAATAATATATAAGAAGCTTTTAACATTAAATCTACAAATAAATAATTTTTATAATATAAAAAAAAATCATATAAAAAAGTTGAACGATAATTTCCATTTAAAATTATATATATATATCTTCTAGCTAAAGAATCTTTTCTAGAATCAAATCCAATACAAGAAAATTTAACCCATTTAAAAAATATATCATTAGGTAAAATAAAATTACATTTTCTTAATCATTCATTTTCACTTTTATATTTATAAGTATCAAAATGAAAAATTTGACCAAAACTATGAACTCCTTTATCTGTTCTACTAGAACAAAATATATTAATTTTATGATCAGCTACTTTAAATAATACATTTTCTATAACTTCTTGTATACTAATTAATTTATTAAATTTGTTTTTTTGCCATCCACTATAATTAGTACCTTTATATTCTACACAAACTACTAATCTATATTTATAAAACATTAATTTTTTAATTACTTAATAATTTTTTTTTTTTTAAACGTAAATAATATAATTTAGATTTTTTAAAAAACTTTTTTTTTTTAATAATTATATCATTAATAATAGGAGAATGAATTTTAAATATTCTTTCAACTCCTTCATTATGTGAAATTTTTCTTAATACTATAGAAGAATTTAAACCTCTATTTCTTTTAGATATTATTAAACCTTCAAAAGATTGAATTCTTTTTTTATTTCCTTCAAAAACCCAAATTTTTATTTCTACATAATAACCTACTTTTAAAATAGGTAATTTTTTATTAATATATTTTTTTTCTATATAACTTATAAATTTATTTTTCATATTATTTTTTTTTTAATAAATAATTTTTATTTTTTAAAGTTTTTTTCAAAGATTTATTAATTCTTCAATCATTTATTTTTTTATGATTTCCAGATAATAATATACTTGGTACCTTCATTTTATTAAATATTCTAGGTCTAGTATAATTAGGAAAACTTAATAATCCATTATTATAATTAAAAGAATCTAAATTAATACATAAACTATTAATTATACCAGGAATATATCTAACTATAACATCAATACAAACTAAAGCAGAAATTTCACCACAACTTAAAATATAATCTCCTATAGATAATTCATAATCAACATATTTATCTATTATTCTTTGATCTATACCAGAATATCTACCACATATAAAAGTTATAGATTTATATTTTAAAAATTTTAATATAATACTTTTATTAATTATATTACCTTGAGGAGATAAATATATAATATAAGAATTTTTATATAAAGACTTAATACTTTTTATACACTTATATAAAAAAATAGGTTTAATTAGCAAACCTGGACCTCCTCCATATATTTTATCATTAATATTTTTATCTTTTTTATTAATATAATATCTTGGGTTAAAAAAATTAAAAAATAAAATATTATTTTTTATTGCTTTATTTATTAATCCATTATTAAAAACAGATTTAAAAAAATTAGGATTTAGTGTAATTAAATTAATAAACATTTATAAAATATTAAATTAAAAAAATTAATAATAATTATTATATAAATTAAAATTATATTAAAAAAAAAATATTTAATTACTTTTATATTTTTTTAATAAAAATTTAACTTTTTTAGAATATTTAGCCCCATTATTTATTCAATAATTTAATCTATCTAAATTAATAAAAATACCATTTTTTTCTTTAATAGATATAAAAGGATTAAAAAAACCTATTTTTTCTAAAAATTTAGAATTTCTAAATCTTCTACTATCTGAAACAGTAATATGATAAAAAGGTCTTTTTTTTCTACCATAACGAGATAAACGTATAATTACCATATAATATAAAAACATAAAAAATTAATAAATAGTGGAGAAGGGATTTGAACCCTTGATACTAAAAGTATACATACTTTCCAAGCATGCTCTTTAAACCACTCAGACACTCCACCAATAAAAATATTATACTATAAAATAATAAAAAATATTAATAATATTTGACAAAATATATATATAAATATAAAATAATATAATTATTCCTCTGTAGTTCAGTTGGTAGAACAACGGACTGTTAATCCGTATGTCACTGGTTCGAATCCAGTCGGAGGAGATTAAAAATTTATATATTTACAATTTTTTTTTATAAAATCTTTTCTAATTTTAACATTACCACCCATTAAAGTTTTAAATAAATTATCTGAATTTTTTATATCATCAATATATATTTTAAACAAAAATCTATTTTTAGGATTCATGGTAGTTTCTCATAATTGATTAGGATTCATTTCACCTAAACCTTTATAACGTTGTATATATATACAATTCTTTTTTTTTTTTAAAACTAAATTTATTAAATCTAAAATATTATTAAAATATATTTTTTTATTATTTAAAAAAATAAATTTTTTATAATTATCTTTTATAAAAAATAATTTTTTAGATAAATTTAATATTTTATTATATTTAAATATAAAAAAATTTTTTTTAAATTTTATTTTTTTTATAGTAAAATTATTTTTAAAAGAAAATAATAAACCATTAAAACAATTATTTTTAATAATTAAATCAACATTTATTTTATAATTAATTTTTGATTTAATAAATAAAGAAAAACTATTTAATCAATCAAAACATTCATTAATATCATAAATATTAATTTTTTTATAAATCATAAAACAATGAAATACAAAATTATTTAATAAACATTTTTTATATAAAAAATATCTAATATATTTTATATAATATAAAATAATTTTAATAAAATAATCATATTTCATTAAAATAATATTATTATTTTTTAAAATATTAATATTTTTAAAACAATAAATAATTTTATAAACTAAAAGATCATTTTCATTATTAATATAATAATTTTTTTTATTTATACTTATTTTATATAAAGGAGGTTTAGCAATATACAAATGTCCATTTATTATTAAATCTCTCATATATTTATAAAAAAAAGTTAATAACAAAGTACGTATATGAGAACCATCTACATCAGCATCAGTCATAATAATAATTTTATTATATCTCAATTTATTTATATTAAAATTATTATCTTTAATACCACAACCTAATACAGATATTAAAACACTTATCTCATTTGAGGATAAAATTTTTTCTAAACTTGTTTTTTCTACATTAAGTATTTTACCTTTAAGAGGTAAAATAGCTTGATTTAATCTATTTCTACCTTGTTTAGCAGAACCACCTGCTGAATCTCCTTCTACTAAAAATATTTCAGAATTTAAAGAATTTCTTTCCTGACAATCTGCTAACTTATTAGATATAATAGACAAATCAAAATTAGATTTCTTTTTATATATTTCTTTAAATTTTTTTATAGATTCTCTAATTTTATAAGAATTAATTATTTTATTTACTATAATTTTACTATCATTGGGATTTTCTAATAAATATTCATATAATTTTTTTATTACTAAAGATTCTACAAAATTTTTAATTTCAGAAGAAATTAATTTATCTTTAGTTTGAGATGAAAATTTAGGATTTGATAATTTTAAAGAAATTATAGAATATAAACCTTCTCTAGTATCTTTACCTATTACACTAATTTTTTTTTTCTTAAATATTTCATTATTAATAAAATTATTAATAGTTCTTGTAACCGCAGATTTAAAACCTATTAAATGAGTACCTCCATCAATTTGATTAATATTATTTGTAAAACATAATATTGAACAATTAGAATTATTAATTCAACAACAAGCTATTTCTAAAGATAAATTAATATTTTTAATATAATTAAAATAAAAAATTTTTTTATTTAATATTTCTTTATCTTTAATAATATATTTTAAAAAAGACTTAATTCCACCATAATTTTTAAAATTATTTTTTTTATTAACCCTTTTATCTAATAACTTAATATTTAAACCTGAATTCAAAAAAGATAATTCATTTAACCTATTAAATAAAATAGAATATTTAAAAAAAATATTATTATTAAAAATTTTTTTATCTGGTCAAAATTTTATATATGTACCACTTTTATTAGATTTACCTATTATACATAAATTAGATACAGGAAATCCATATTCATAAGATTGAAAATATATATTACCATATTTATATATTTTTAATATTAATTTTTCTGAAAGAGCATTAACTACAGATACTCCTACTCCATGCAAACCACCTGAAATAATATAAGACTTATTATTAAATTTACTTCCAGAATGTAAAATAGTCATTATAACCTCAGCACAAGAAATTCCTTCTTCTTTATGTATATCTATAGGAATACCTCTACCATCATCTAAAACAGATATTGAATTATCTTCATAAATTTTAACAAAAATATTTTTACAAAAACCTGCTAAAGATTCATCAATAGAATTATCAATTACTTCAAAAACCATATTATGTAATCCAACACCATTATATGTATCACCAATATACATACCAGGACGTTTTTTTACAGCACTTAAACCTCTTAAAATTTTTATATTTGATGAATTATAATTATCTAAAACCATAAATTTACCTATTAAAAAAATAAAAAATTTTATATATATTTATAACTTAATAGGCATTAACATATAAATAATATATTTACTTTTACAACTATCTATTTTAATTATTGATTTACAATCTTTAAAAAAAAATCTTATTTTAGAAGAATTTTTAATAGTATTTAAAATATCTAATATAAATTTAACATTTAAATTAATTTTTAACTTATTTCCTAAATAATTTACTGTTATATTCTCTTTTAATTCATCATTAAAAGTATTGTTTGAATATACATTTAAAATATTTTTATTTAAAGTTAAAGTAACAAAATTAAAAGAATAACTACTAATTATAAGAGATCTTAATAAAGAATTTTTTAATTTATCAATATCAATATTAACATAATTATAATTTTTAGTATAATCTAAAATAGATCTATAATCAGGAAAAATACCATCAATTAAATTAGAATAAATTATAAAATTATCAAAACATATTTTTACAACATTTTTATCAAAATTAATATTAACTTTTTTATCATCTTTTAAAAAATTAAAAAATTTACATAATTCAAAAACTAATTTTTTAGATAAAATAAAAAAAAAATTATCATTTTTATTATTTATACAAAAATTATTAAATAATTTATAAATAGATATTCTATAACTATCTGTTGTAACAAAATAATAATAATTATTAAAATATTCTATTAACATACCATTTAAATAATAATGTACATCATTATTACCTATAGAAAAATATATTGAATTTATAATATTTTTAAATAAAATTGAAGATATTGTAAAATTATAATTAAAATTAAATTGATTTTTATTTAATATTGGAAAATCTATAACATCTAAAGTAGATAAATATAATATACTTTTTTTATTATAAATTTTAATAATATTTTTATAATATTCAAAATATAATAAACTTTTAGAAGAAAATGTCCTACATAAATCATATAACTTTTTTATATTAACAGTAATTTCACCTTCTCTAAAAATATATTTATAAGATAAATTTAAACTATAATTAACTTCAATATCTAAATTAGTAACTGTAAAAAATAATTTTTTATTTTTAATCAATAATAAAACATTAGATAAAATTAAATTTTTATTATTAGTAGAAACACAACTAATTAATTTACTTAATAATTTTACTAATTTATTTTTTTCAATAATAAATTTCATTCTTAAAATATATAACTATTTAAATTAAATTAATAAAATATAACTTAAAAATAATATTTTTTATATACAATATTTTTATTTAATTATACAAAAATAAAAAAATTTAAATAATAAATATTAATAAAAAATTATTATAATATAAAAAATATAAAAAAAAAAAAAAATAATTATTAAATATAATATAAAATAAAATATTTTCATAATATTTTTAATAAACTATTTATTAAAAATTTAAATTAATTATAAAATTAATATTTTATTTAAAATAATTTAAAAAATTAACATAAAATAAATAAAATATAAAATATTTAATATATTTATATTTTTATAAAAATAATTAAAATACTTATATTTTTAAATTAAATAAAAAAAATTTATATTACTAAAATAATTATTAATTATAATATATAATCATAATATATTATTATTAATATATATAAAAAAAAAAAATTATAAAAAATGAAAAGAACATATCAACCTTCAAAAATAAAAAGAAAAAGAACTCATGGATTTATTAAAAGAAACTCTAAAAAAAATGGTAAAAAAATTTTATCAAGAAAAAGATGAAAAAAAAGAAAAAAAATATCAATATAAAAGATATTTTTTTAAAAAAAAAATGAAATTAAAAGAAAAAATAAAAACAAAATATAAAATAAAATATAAATGAATAGATATTTTATATAATTTCAATAAATTAAAATACCCTAGAATAAAAATTATAATATTTAAAAAACATATAAAATTATCAACATATAGAAATAAAATAAAAAGAATAATATATGAAATTTTTAGAATAAATCAACATAAAATTAAAAATATAGATTTAATTTTTAAAATAAATAAAAAAATTAATTATATAAAAAAAAAATATATTATAAAAAATATAAAAAAAATAATAAAAATAAATAGTAAAACATAAAATATAAAAATAAATATTTATAAAAAAGAGATAAAATGTTTTATAAAAATTTTTTTTATTCAATATCAATAACTTTTCTAATAATTTTATTTATAAATTTTTTTAACAAAAAATATATAAATAATTTAAATATAAATAACAATATAAATTTTAAAAAAAATAAAATTATTTTATTAATTAAAAATGAAAAAAACAAAAAAAATATATATATTAAAAATATAAATAAAACATCAAAAATAAATAATATAAAAATAAAAATAAAAAAAATAAATATATTTAAAAAAAATATAAATAAAAAATATATAATTTATAAATATTTTATAAAAATTAAAATTAAAAAAAGAAATATAATTTTAAGAAAAAAAAAAATAAATATATTAATAAATAAAAAAAATATAATATTAAATAAAAAAAATATAAAAATATATATTAATAATAAAAATAAAAATTATGTTAATAAAAATAAATATATAAATAATAAAAATAAAAAAAAAAATAAAAATATTATATTATTAATAATTAATAAAATAAATAAAATATATAAAAATCTAAGTATAACTATATCAGTATTAGTATTGATAATAAAAATAATTATATATCCCTTATATATAAAAAAAAAAAAATTAAATATTAATATCAATAATATAAAAAAAAAAATAAAAAATATAAATAAAAAATATAAAAATAATAAAATAATTAATAAAAATTTACATAAATTATATAAAAATAAAAAAATAAATATAAACGATAAATATAAATATAATATTATACAATTTATTTTATTTATATTAATAAATAAAACATTAAATAAAAAATGTAATATTAAAAAATATAATTTTTTATGAATTAATGATTTATCTAAATCAGATAAATATTATATTTTACAAATAATATTTGGAATAACTAATTTTAAATTAAAAAAAAATAAAATATTATCAATAATAATAACTTTAATACTAATTAAACTACCAAGTAGTATACTAATTTATAATATTACAAATAATATACTAAATATAATACAAAAAAAAATAATTAAAAAAAAAATTAAATATGAAATTTAAACATACAATAATTTCACAATCTACTGCTATAGGTAATGCAGGTATAGGAATTATTAGAATATCAGGAAAAAATTCTTATAATATAACAAAAATAATACTAAATAAAAAAAAAATAAAAAATAGATATGCATATTTTTGTAAATTTAAAAATAATAAAAAAAAAATTATAGATCATATAATTTTGATTTTTTACAAAAAACCTAAATCATATACAGGTGAAGATACACTTGAAATTCAATGTCATGGAGGACAAAAAATTATAGAATATATAATAAATCAAATATTAAAATTAAAAATAAAAAATTTAAGAATATCTAAACCAGGTGAATTTACAAAAAGAGCTTTTTTAAATAATAAAATAGATTTAATTCAAGCTGAATCAATAAATAACTTAATAAATGCAAATTCAGAAAATGATATAAATTCATCAATATTATCATTAGAAGGACATTTAACAAAAAAAATAAAAAAAAATATTAATATTATAAATAATATAAATATAAAAATTTTAAAATATATAAATTTTAAAGAACAAAATATTACAAAAAAAAAATATAAAAAATTATATAATAAATTAAAAAAAATATTTTATAACATAAATAAAATATTAAAAAAAATAAAAAAAAATGAAATAATTAAAGAAGGAATAAAAATAATAGTAATAGGAAAACCTAATACAGGTAAATCTAGCTTAACAAATTATTTAACTAAAAAAAATAATTCAATTATTACTAATATAAAAGGTACAACAAGAGATTTAATAAAAGAATATATATACATTAATAATATATGTATAGAAATTATAGATACAACTGGAATAAGAAAAACAAAAAATAAAATAGAAAAAATAGGAATAAAAAAAACAATTAAAGAAATAAAAAAATCAAAAATTATAATATATATAATAAATTACAAAGAAAAATATAATAAAATATTAAAAATATTTAAAAAAATAAAAATAAAAATAAAAAAACATCAAAAATTAATAATAATAAGAAATAAAATAGATCTAATAAAGAATAAAAAAAATATAAAAGAAAAAATTAATATAATAAATATTTCAATAAAAAAAAAAAAAGGATTAAAAGTACTATTAAAAAAAATAAAAAAAAATATAAAAAAAATAAATAATAATGAAAATAAATTTTATACAAATAAAAGACATTTATTACTAATAAAAAAAACTTTTAAAAATATTAAATATATAATAAATAAAATAAAAAATAAAAAAAATACAATAATTGATTTAAATATAATAAATAAAAAACTTTATAATTCAGAAAAAAATTTAAATAATATAATAGGAAAAAAAATAACAACAAAAAATAAAATAATTAATAAAATATTCAAAAATTTTTGTATAGGAAAATAAAAAAAATGAAAAAAATAAAAATTAAAATAAAAAAAATTAAAAAATCAAAAAGATTAGATATAAATATAAAAAATATACTAAAAAAATACTCAAGAAATAAAATAATAAAATTAATTAAAAAAAAAAAAATAAAACTAAATAATAATATTGTAACAAAACCATCAAAAAAAATAAAAAAAAAAGATAAAATAACAATTAAATATAAAAAAAATAAAAAAAAAAAAATTAAATCATATAAATATCCACTAAAAATAATTTATCAAGATAAATATATATTAATAATAAATAAAAAAAATAATATTGTAGTTCACCCTGGATCAGGAAACAAAAAAAAAACAATTTTAAATTCTATAAAATATTATTATCCTTATATATGTAAAAAAGTACCCAGATGTGGAATAATACATAGACTAGATAAAAATACAACAGGTTTATTAATAATATCTAAAACTATAAAAAGCTACAAAAAATTAACAAATAATATTAAAAAAAAAAAAATAATTAA
The DNA here is from genome assembly GCA_015134375.1 of Candidatus Stammera capleta. Taxonomy (GTDB): domain Bacteria; phylum Pseudomonadota; class Gammaproteobacteria; order Enterobacterales; family Enterobacteriaceae; genus Stammera; species Stammera capleta_H. The sequence goes on along the minus strand of CP043980.1, from coordinate 216,603 downwards.
AATGTATAAAACTATAGTATATGGAAAAATAAAAAAAAATGGATTTATTAATGCTCCTATATTAAGAAATAAATATAAAAGAACACAAATGTGTATAAATAAAAATGGTAGAAAATCTATTACAGAATATAAAATTATTAAAAATTACAAATTTTTTACATTTTTAAAAATAATACTACATACTGGTAGAACACATCAAATAAGAGTACACTTAAATCATATAAATCATCCAATTGTAGGTGAAAAAATATATACTAATAAAAATATAAAAAAATATAAAATATCATATAAAATAAAAAAAAAAATAAAAAAATTAAACAGACAAGCATTACATGCATACTTTATAAAATTTAAACACCCAATAAAAAAAAAAAAAATAAATATAAAAATTAAAATTCCTAAAGATATGAAACAAATAATAAAAGAAATAAAAAAAAATAAAAAATAATTAATAATTATTATATTTTAATCACATTTCTAATATATAAACAGCAGATATAGAATGTACATTATAACTAGAATAAAAAGAATTATAAAAATCAAAATTGTTATTAATTAAATTACGTGCAGCATAAGAAGTATATGATTCATCATAAAAATATATTTTTAAATTAAATTTACTAACTAATATATTTGCAAAATTAATTATATAATCAATAAATATATTATTTTTATTTATATTATCTTTAGGATAACCAATTACTACTTCTTTAATTAATCAAGTATCAATTAAATTTTTAATTTTAAATCAATTAGTAGGAACACCATTTTTAGCACTTAAACTTATCATAGGATTTGCCGTTTTAGTATAAAATTGACCTATAGCAACACCTATATTTTTCATTCCAAAATCAAAACAAATAATAAACATTTTAATTAAAAAAAAAATAATAATTATTAAAATTAAATTATAAAATATAGTATTAAATATAAATAAAAAAATATTTAATAGTATTTAAATATATTTTATATTAAAATAATTATAAATAAAATATATAAATTAAAAAATTAATTATTTAAAATAAATTAAAAAAAAAAATGAAAAAAATATTATTTTATAGTTCTAAAAAATACGATATTAAATATTTTAATAAAATAAATAAAAAATATAATTTTATAATTAAATATACAAAAAAACCATTAAATAAAAAAACTGTAAATAAATCTAAAAATTTTAATCATATATGTATATTTGTTAATGATAATGCATATAATAAAGAAATTTTAAAAAAATTAAAAAAAAATAAAATAACAACTATAGCTCTAAGATGTGCAGGATATAATAATGTTAATTTAAAACTAACTAAAAAATATAATATAAATGTAATACATGTAAAATGTTACTCTCCTAGATCAATAGCAGAATATACATTAGGTTTAATAATAAATTTAAGTAGAAAAATACATATTGCTTATCAAAATTCCAAAAATAAAAACTTTGAATTAAATAATTTAATAGGATTTAATTTATATAAAAAAACAATAGGAATAATAGGAGTAGGAAAAATAGGACAAGAATTAATTAAAATTTTACAAGGATTTAAAGTTAAAATAATAGTATTTGATATTATAAAATATCCTCAAATAAAAAAATATAAAGCAAAATATAAATCATTAAACTTTATATATAATAATTCAGATATAATAACATTACATTGTCCATATAATAAAAATAATCATTATATGATAAATTATAAAAATATAAAAAAAATGAAAAAAAATGTAATAATAATAAATACTAGTAGAGGTGAACTTATAGATACTAAATCAATAATAAAAGCAATAAAAAATAAAAAAATATCATCTATAGCAATGGATGTATATGAAAATGAAAAAAAAATATTTTTCAAAAATAACAATAATAAAATAATAAAAGATAATAAATTTAATATATTACTATCATATAGTAATGTTCTTATAACTGGACATCAAGCTTTTTTAACTAAAGAATCTTTAAAAAATATATCAAAAATAACCTTAAAAAATATAAAAAAAATAAATTTAAAAAAAAAATGTGAAGATATAATATAAAATAAAAAACTATGCATAATAAAAAATATAAAAATTTAAATAAAAAAATAATATATGAAGAATTAGAAAAAGGAATAAATAAAAAAATTATAAAAAAAATATCAAAAAAAAAAAAAGAACCTAAATGAATTCTTAATTTAAGATTAAAAGCATATAAAATATGAAAAAAAAAAAAACAACCAATATGATTTAATGGTAAATATAATAAAATTAAATATCAAAAATATAAATATTATTCAAAAACAATAATAAAAAACAAAAATATTAAATATATAATAAAAAAATTAAATTTAAAAAAAAAAAATATAGGTATAGATACTATAATAAATAGTAATTCAATTAATACATCATATGAAAAAAAATTATTAAAATTAGGTATAATATTTTGTTCTTTTAATAAAGCAATTAAAAAATATCCAAATTTAATAAAAAAATATATGTGTAAAGTAATACCTATTAAAGATAATTTCTTTTCTATATTAAATACTTGTATATTTTCAGATGGTACATTTATATATATACCAAAAAATACTAAATGTCCTATAAATTTATCTTCTTATTTTAGATTAAACTCAAATAACTTTGGACAATTTGAAAGAACATTAATAATTTTAGAAAATAATACATATTTAAAATATATTGAAGGATGTACATCAAAAATAAAAACTAAAAATCAAATACATTGCGCCTTAGTTGAAATAATATTAAAAAAAAAATCTAAAATAGAATATTTTACAATACAAAATTGATTAACTAATAAAAAAAAAAAATATGGTATATTAAATTTTGTTAATAAAAGAGCATTATGTAAAGGATATAAAAGTAATATATCTTGAATACAATTAGAAAAAGGATCTTTAATAAACTGAAAATATCCAAGTTCTATTTTATATGGTAATAAAAGTAAAAGTTATTTTTATTCAATTTCAATAACTAAAAATAATCAACAATTTGATACAGGTAATAAAGTTATACATATAGGAAAAAAAACTAAATCTATTATTATTTCAAAAAATATATCTTACGATAAAAGTAATAATACAAATAGAAATTTAATAAAAATAAAAAAAAAAGCATATAAATCAAAAAATTTTACAAAATGTAATTGTTTACTATTAAGTAATAAATGTAAATATAATACATTTCAAACAATAAAATCTAAAAATGAAAATTCAATTATAGAACATGAATCTAATTCAAATTATATAAAAAAAAAACAAATATTATATTTATTACAAAGAGGTTTTAATAAAAATCAATCTCAATCAATAATAATAAATGGTTTTTGTAATAAAATTATAAATATGTTGCCAAAAGAATTCTATATTGAAGCTAAAGAAATACTTTTAAATATATAAAAAAATGTGCTTATTAAATATAAAAAATTTAAATATAAAAATAAAAAAAAAAAAAATAATAAATAATTTAAATTTAAAAATTAAAAAAGGAGAAATACATTTTTTATTAGGTAAAAATGGATCAGGTAAAACTACATTAGCACTAACATTAGCAGGTAAAAAAAAATTTATAAATAAAGGTAAAATTATATTCAATAAAAAAAATATCAATAAATATACAATAGATAAAATAGCAAAAGAAGGATTATTTGTTTCATTTCAAAATAATATAGAAATATCTGGATTAACAAATCAATATTTTCTATATGAAATATACAATAATATTAGAGAATATAAAAATAAAAAAATATTAAATATAATACAATTTAAAAAAAAATTATATAAAAATATAAAAATTATAAATTTAAATAAAAAACTATTAAAAAGATCATTTAATAAAAACTTTTCAAGTGGAGAAAAAAAAAAAAATGAAATTTTACAAATATTATTATTAAAACCAAAATTAATAATTTTAGATGAAATAGACTCTAATGTAGATAATAATACATTAAAAAAAATAATATATGTAATAAAAAAACTAAAAAAAAAAAAAAAATCATTTATAATAATCACACATAATAAAAATTTTATTAAAAAAATTAAACCTAATTTTATACATATTATAAAAAATAAAAAAATTAAAACATATACTAAAATAAATAATGAAATATAAAAATAATATAAAAAAATTATTTAAAATAATAAAAAAAAAAAAATATATTAAAAAAATTAAAAAAAATATATTTAAAATAAAATCATATAAAATATTTATTTTTAATAATAAAATTTTTTATATTAATAAAAAAATTAAAAATATTATAAAAATAAAATATAATAAAAAAACAACTAAAATAAATTTAATAAAAAAAAAAAATATTATTCATATAATAAATATAATTAAAAACAATAAAATAAATAATATAAAAATAAATATAAATAAAAATATAAAAACTACAATAATAGAACAAAACATATTAATAAAAAAAATAAAAATTTATTATAAATATATTTATAAAATAAAAAAAAATTGTAAAATAAATATAATAATAAATAATATATATAATAAAAAAGAAAAAAATAAAATAAAAAAAAAACAATATATAAATATCGATAAAAATTCTAAAGTTAAAAAATTTAATATATTTAATAATATTAAAAAATTAAAATACAAATTAATATGTAAATTAAAAAAAAAATCTTATATAAATATAAAACATATATTATTACCTTATAAAAATAATAAATTTAAATTAAATATAAAACTTATAAACAAAAATAAGAAATCTAAAATAAAATATAAAAATAAATGCTTAATAAATAAAAAAAATAAAATTAAATTAAACGGATTAATAATAATAAAAAAAAAATCAATAAATTCAAAATCATACTGAATAAATAAAAACCTAATAATAAATAAAAATATAAACATAATTAATAAACCAAAAATAAAAATATTAAATAAAAAAAATAAATTTATACACAAAACATCAATAACAAATATAAAAAAAAATGAATATTTTTTTATATTAAATAGAGGAATTAAAAAAAAAAAATATAAAAAATTAATATCTATATATTTTGTAAAAAAAATAATTAAAAAAATAAAAATTAAATATATAAAAAATTATATAAAAAATAATATTATTAAAAATATATAAAATATGAACTTAAACATAAAAAAAATTAAAAAAGATTTTCCTATATTAAAAAAAAGAATAAATAAAAATAAAATTATATATTTAGATAATGCAACTACATTACAAAAACCTTTAATAGTAATTAATTCATTAAATAAATTTTTAAAAAATCAATATTCTTCAATATATAGAGGAATATATACATTAAGTAATATAAATACTAATTTAATAGAAAAAATAAGAATAGATATATCAAAATTTATTAAAACTAAATCACCAGAAGAAATAATATTTATAAAAAATACAACAGATGGAATAAATATTTTATCAAACATATTAATTAATAAATTTATATACCCTAAAGATAATATAATAATATCAATTATTGAACACCATTCAAACATATTACCATGATATTATATTTCAAAAAAATTTAATATAAAAATAAAAATAATAAAAATAAAAAAAAATGGTAAAATAAATATTAATCAATTTAAAAAATTAATAAACAGAAAAACAAAAATAATATCTATTACACACATTTCTAATGTATTAGGTATAATAAACCCAATAAAAAAAATAATAAATATAGCTAAAAAAAATAATATTATAACTATAATAGATGGATCACAAGCAATTTTACATAATAAAATTAATATAAAAAAATTAAAATGTGATTTTTATATATTTTCAGGACATAAAATGTTTACACTTAACGGAATAGGTATTTTATATGGAAGAAAAAAAATAATTGATCAACTTAATCCTATGCAATATGGGGGTGGAATAGTTTCTAATATATATATTAAAAATAATATAATAGAAAATATAAATTTAATAAATTCACCATGAAAATTTGAAAGTGGAACATATAATATAGAATCAATAATAAGTTTAAAATATGCTTTAAAATATATAAATAAACTTAATATTAAAAATATTATTAAATATGAAAAAAAAATTAATAAATATACAATTAATAAACTAAAATTAATACCTGAAATAAAAATATATGGAGAAACAAAAAATAAAATAGGTATAATATCATTCAATATAAAAAATAATCACTGTTACGATATAGGTTTTTTGTTAAATAAATATGGTATATTTATAAGAACAGGAAATCAATGTTGTATACCTTTAATGAAATTCTATAAAACTCCAGGAATGTGTAGAATATCATTAGCAATATATAATTCTAAAAAAGATATAAAATTCTTAATATCAAAAATAAAAAAAATAATAACAATACTTAAATAAAAAATAAAATGATTTTAATTAATAAAAAAAAAATTAATAAAGAAATAAATTTATGTAAAAATTGAGAAGAAATTATAAATTACTTAATATATTTAAGTAAAAAATTACCATTAAAAAAAAAAAATATAAAAAAAAAAAAATATATTATTAATGGATGTTTTAATAAAATATGAATTAAAATAAAAAAAAAAAATAAATATATAATAATTAATGGAGATAGTAATACTTTAATAATTAAAGGAATATTATTTATTATAATATCAATATATAATAAAAAAAAAAAAAAAAAAATTTTAAAATCAAATTTTATAAAATATTTAAAAAAAACAAAATTATTCAAATATATAAATACATACAGAAAAATAACAATTGAAAAAATAATTTCATATATAAAAAATAAAATAAAAATTATATAAAAAAAAATATATAATTTAAAAAAACCAATAAATAATATTTAACAAAATAAATTTTAATATTAAAAAAATAATAAAATATTAAAAAATTAATATGAATATATTATTTAATATAATTAAAATAAGTTCAATAACATGTATAGTTAAAATTATTGGATTTATAAAAGATATTGTTATAGCTAATAAATTTGGTATAAATATGACTACTGATTCATTTTATTCATCATTAAAAATACAAAATTTATTAAGAAAAATTTTAACTGAAGGAACATTATCATATATTTTTATACCTATATTAAGTAAATATAAAATAAAAAAAAAAAAAAAAAAAATACAAGAATTAATAAGCTCTATATATGTATTACTTACATTAACATTATTTATAATAACAATATTTTGTATTTATTTTTCTAAAAAAATAATATATTTAACATCATATGGATTTATAAAAAATTATAAAAAATTTAATTTAACAAATAAATTATTTAAAAAAACTATACCATTTATTATATTAATATCATTATCATACTTTTTAGCATCAATATTAAATTTATGAAACATAATATATCCAATAATATCTATACCTTTAATAACTAATATTAATATGATTATATTTACTTTATTTATAAGTAAATACTTCAAAAATCCTATATTATCATTAACATCATCAATAATAACAGGAGGTATAATACAAATAACCATACAAAATTTATATATTAAAAAAATAAAAATATTATTAAAAATAAAAAATATTAATATATATAATATAAAGTTAATTAAAATAATAAAAAAAATAATACCAACAATTTTTGGTATATCATTATACCATATATCGCATATAATAAATAATAATATATTATCTTTTTTAAAAGAAGGATCAATATCTTGAATATATTATGCTGATAGAATAATAGAATTACCAATAAGTATTTTAGGAACTATTACTGGTACAGTTTTATTAGCAAAATTATCTAATAAATATAATAAAAAAGATATTAAAGGGTATAATAAAATAATTAATAAATACATACAAATAATATTAAAATTAAGTATACCAATATCAATATTTTTCATAATTACATCAAAATTATTAATAATAACTTTATTTAATTATGGTAAATTTAAATATATAGATGTAATTATGACATCCAAAATATTAATAATAAATTCTATTTCATTAATAGGATTAATATTAACAAAAATATTTATACCTTGCTACTATTCACAACAAAATATTAGAACTCCAAATAATATATCAATTATAATATTAATAATTACACAAATATTAAATATATTTACTATAAAATTATTCAAATATAAAGGTATATCAATATCTAATTGTATTAGTTCATATATAAATACATTTTTATTATATAAATATTTAAAAAATAAAAAAATATTTAAAAAAAAATATAAATGAAAAAAATTTTTAATAAAAATAATTATATCAAATTTAATTACATTAATATTATTAATTATATCAACAAAAATAATAGAAAAAAATTTTATATATAATAATATATATATAAGATTAATAAAAATATTATTTTTAATTTTATTTAATATAATAATTTATATAAATAATTTAAATATATTAAAAATAAATAAATAAAAAAATTATTTATTTGATTTAAAATTTTTCAAATAATTTTTATTTACATGATAATATAAAATATATTCTTTATTAATTTTATCAAAATATAAAACTGGTAACTTACATTTAGTATTATTGGATCTACGATGATTTCTTTTAGATCTACTTTTCTTACTTTTTTGAACTGCCATATTAAATTCCTTTTATAAATTATTTTTTATATAATATAAAATATAACATAAATCATTATCTAATTTAGAATAAAATTTAACTTTTTTTTTTAAATAATAATGAAAAAAAGAAATATAATTACAATGTAAAAATAATCTATTTTTTTTAATAAAAGAAAAACTATTATTTAATTTTTTATTACCATAAATATTATCAAATAAAATAGGATATCCTTTATTACTTACATGTAATCTTATTTGATGAAATCTACCAGTAATAGGTATAGCTTCTAATAAAGTAAAATTATTTATATACTTTAATACTTTAAAATAAGTTAAAGAAAACTTATATTTATTATTAATATTTAATAAACAATTATTATTAAAAACATAACCTTTTTTTTTTATTTTTATTAAATAATTACTAATTTTATTTAAATTAATAGGTCATTTACCACATACTAATAAAATATATTTTTTAATAATTCTTTTATATTTAAAATCATTACATAATTTAACTAAAATATTTCTATTTTTACTTAATAATAATAATCCAGAAGAATATTTATCTAATCTATGAACTAAATTTAAAAAACTTATATTAATTAAATTTCTATAAATATCAATTAAATTAAAAATATCTTTTTTATTATAATGAACACTAATACCTGAAATTTTATTTACTACAATAATATAATTATCTTCATAAATAATTCTTTTAATAAACTTATCAATAACTAAACTATCCAAATTTAAATTTCTACTTTTATAATTTAAAGATATTAAAGGTAATCTAATTATATCATTAATTTTTAATCTATATTTATAAGATATTCTTTTATTATTAATTCTTATATTACCTTTTCTTATTAAAGAATATATTTTACACTTAGGTATATATTTAATTTTACTAAATATATAATTATCTAATCTTTGACCTACATGATTACAATTTATTTTTAAAAAATTTAAAAAAAATTTACTACACATTTTAATATAAAAAAAATAAAAATTAAAAATAACAAAATATTTAAAATATAATAAATATATATTATACAAAAAAATAAAAAAAAATGAAAAAAATATTAATAAATGCTAAACAAAAAGAAGAAATTAGAATAGCATTAATAAAAAAAAAAAAATTATATAATTTAATTATAATAAATAAAAAAAAAAAACAAAATAAATTTAATATTTATAAAGGAATAATTAATAGAATAGAATTAAGTTTAGAAGCTGTATTTGTTAATTATGGAAATAAAAAAAATGGATTTTTACCTATTAAAAAAATATATAATAAAAAAAAAATATCAATAGGACAAGAATTAATAATTCAAATTTATAAAGAAGCTAGAAATAATAAATGTGCTGTATTAACTACTTTTATTAATTTAATAAGTACATATATAATATTAATGCCAAAAAAAAAAAATATAATAAAAATATCTAAAAATATAAAAAAAAAAAAAAGAAAAAAAATAAAAAAAAAAATAAAAAAAATTAAAATTTATAAAAATATGGGAATAATAATAAGAACATCAGCATTAAATAAATCAATAAAAATAATAAAAAAAGATTTAAAAAAAAAAATTAAAAAATGAAAAAAAATAAAAAAAAAATTTAAAAAAAGAAAAAAACCTTCATTAATATATAAACAAAATAACATATTAATAACAATATTTAGAGATTATATAAATAATAAAACAAAAAAAATAATAATAGATAACTATAAAATATATAAAAAATGTATTAAATATATAATTGAAATATATAATACTAATTATAAAAAAAAAATATTTTTTTATAATAAAATAATACCTTTATTTTCTTTTTTTAAAATAGAAAAACAAATAGAATACGCATTTAATAGAGAAGTAAAACTTCCATCAGGAGGATTAATAACAATAGATATTACAGAAGCTTTAATATCAATAGATGTAAATTCATATAAATCAAATAAAGAAAATAATATTGAAATAACAGCATTAAATACAAATTTAGAAGCTTGTAAAGAAATATCTAAACAATTAAGATTAAGAGATCTAGGAGGTTTAATAGTAATAGATTTTATAGATATGAACATAATAGAAAATTTAAAAAAAGTAGAAAAAAAATTTAAAAAATTAATTAAAAAAGATAAAGCTATAACTAAAATAGGTAATATATCAATATTTGGATTATTAGAAATGTCTAGACAAAGACTAAATATATCATTAATAGATTCAAATTTTGATACTTGTCCTAAATGTTTAGGAAATGGAAAAATAAGAAAAATAGAATCAATATCTTTATATATATTAAGACTAATACAAGAAAAATCATTAAAAAAAAATACCAAAAAAATAAATATTAATTTACCTAAAAAAATATATAATTATTTTAAAAAAAAAAATTTTTTAAATAAAATAAAAAATAAAAATAAAAAAATAACAATAATTAAAAATAAAAATATAAAAGAACCAAATTTTTCAATATCTAGAATAAAATATAAAAAAAAAAAAATAAAATTATATAAAAAAATTATAAAAAAAAAAAAAAACATATATAAATTAAATAATAATTTATTAAAAATAACTTATAAAAATTTATATAAATATTATAAAAATTTAATTATAAAAATAAAAAAAAAAAAAAAACTTATATATAATAAAATAAAAAAAAATTACAAAAATAAAAAAAAATAAATAAAATGAAAATAAAAAAATATAATCATAAAAAAATAGAAAAAAAAATACAAAAATATTGAATAAAAAATAAAATATTTAAATCAAAAATAAATAACAAAAAAAAAAAATATTATTGTTTGTGCATGATACCATATCCATCAGGAAAATTACATATGGGTCACATAAGAAATTATACTATAGGAGATATAATATCTAGATATAAAAGATTAAATAATAAAAATGTTTTAAATCCTATAGGATGAGATTCATTTGGTTTACCAGCAGAAAATGCAGCTATAAACAGTAATTTATCACCTAATGAATGAACTAAAAAAAATATAAAATATATGAAAAAACAACTAAAATTAATAGGTATAAGTTATGATTGAAAAAAAGAAATAAATACATGTAAATCAAATTTTTATAAATGAGAACAATGACTATTCATAAAATTATTTAATAAAAAAATGATATATAAAAAAAAAAAAATAGTAAATTGATGTTCTAAAGATAAAACAGTATTAGCTAATGAACAAGTAATAAAAGAAAAATGCTGAAGATGTAATAATAAAATAAAATATAAATATATTTCACAATGATTTATTAAAATCACTAAATATTCAAATTTTTTAATAAAAAATTTAAAAAAATTAAAAAAATGACCTAAAAAAGTAATAAATATGCAAAAAAATTGAATAGGAAAATATAATGGTTTTAAAATAAAATTTTTTATTAAAAAAATTAATAAATATATATATATATTTACACATAAAATTGAATTAATTACATCTACAACATATATATGTTTATCCATAAAAAATAAATTAATTAAAAAAATAAAAAAATTAAAAAAAATATATAAAAAATACATAAAAAAAAATAATAAAAAAAAAAAATATTATATACTAAAAACTAATTTATATACTAAAAATCCAATTACAAAAAAAAAAATACCAATAATAATAACTAATTTCACAGAAAAATTATATAATTCAAAACAAATAATACTAACACCATCAAATATAAAATCACAATATAAATTTGCAAAAAAATTTAAATTAAAAATAATAAAAATAATTAAAAATAAAAAATTAATTAATTCAGGAATAATAAATAATATAAAAATAAAAAAAATTAAAAAAAAAATAATTAAAATATTAAAAAAAAAAATTAAAAAACATACTATTTTTAAATTAAAAGATTGAACAATATCTAGACAAAGATATTGAGGTGTTCCAATACCTATAATAAAAAAAAATAATATATATTATCCAAATAAAAAATTACCTGTAAAATTACCTAAAAATATAAAAATAAATAAAAAAAATATAAATCCATTAATAAAAAATAAAAAATGAAAATATATAAAAAAAAATAACATAAAAATCAAAAAAGAAACAGATACTATAGATACATTTTTATCATCATCCTGATATCATACTAGAATAATTTCACCTAATTATAATAAAAATATAATAGAAAAAAAAAAATCAGATTATTGATTACCAATAGATTTATATATAGGAGGAATTGAACATGCTACTATGCATTTAATATATTTAAGATTTATAAATAAATTCTTATATAAATTAAAACTTATAAAATATAAAGAACCAGTAAAAAGATTAATATGTCAAGGAATGATATTATCAAAAACTTTTTTTTATAAAAAAAATAAACAAAAAAAATGAATAAATATAAAAAATATAATAAAAAAAAAAAAAAATAATAAAATAATTTATATACATAAATATAAAAAAATAAATATTAAATATGGTGGAATTAAAAAAATGTCAAAATCTAAAAATAATGGAATAGAACCAAATAAAATAATTAAAAAATATGGATCTGATACATTAAGATTATTTATAATATTTTCAGCACCTATAGAAAAAAATTTAATATGAAATGATAAAAATATTAAAGGATGCTATAGATTTTTAAATAAAATATGAAATTTATCAATAAATTTTATTAATAAAAAAATTTCAAATATAAATAAAAAAAATAACTATAATTTATTAAAAAAAAATTTAAATAAAACAATATATAATGTAACAAAAAATATTAAATTATATAAATTAAATATATCAATATCAAATATAATGAAATTTTTAAAAAAATTAAAAAATTTTAATTTTTTAAAAAATAAAAAAAATTTTAAATTATATAAAAAATGTATATGTAAAATTATTATATTATTATATCCATTTACACCACATATTAGTTTTTATTTATATAAAAAAATAAAAAACAAAAAAATAGATTTTATAAATTGACCTAAATATACAAAAAAAATTAATAATAATAAAAACATAAAATTAATAATACAAATAAACGGAAAAAAAAAATATATTTTAAATATAAAAAAAAATACAAATAAAAAAAATATAATAAAAAAAATATATAATATAAATATTATTAAAAAATATATTTTAAATAAAAAAATAAAAAAAATATTTTATATAAAAAATAAATTAATAAATTTTATTATATAATAATATGATAATAAATAAAAAAATATTAAAAAATAATTTTTTTTATATATTAGGAAATAATATTAAAAAAAAAAATTATATAAAAAAAAAATTAATTAATAAAATAAAAAAAAAAAATAATAATAATATATATATATATAAATTTTATATAAGTAAAAATTTTAATTGAAATAATTTATATATAGAAATAAAAAATAAAAATATATTTTTTAAAAAAAAATTAATTATTATAAATATAATAGAAAATATAAAAAATATATTAATAATTTTCAAAAAATATATATTTAATATAAAAAATAATAAATGTATATATATAATAATTGACTATTCAATAATAATAAAAATTAATCAAAAAAAATCTATAGTAATTAAAATACAAAAAAACAAAAAATATATAAAAAATAAAAATAAAATATTATCAAAAATTAAATATTATATATATAAAAAAAAAAAAAAAAAAAAAATAATAAAATTATTTAAATTATTAAAAGAACAAAATATTGAAAAAAATTTAATATTGAATTCAATAATAAAAGATTTTATAAAATATAAACATAATATAAAAAAAATAAAATTAATAATAAAAATATCAAACCTATTAATAAAATATGAAAAAAATAATAAAAATATAAATAAATTAACATGAAATAATTTAGAATTAATATGTCTAATTATAATTAAATATATAAAAAAATAAAATTAAAAATTTAATCTATTTTTTATATTATTAAATCTTATATTATCATTAGATATAGCTTTAATAAAAATATTAATATCACCATATATTATAATTTTCTTTTTAGATCTACTTAAAGCAGTATAAATTATACTGTTATCTAATAAATTAGAATAAATATTAGGTAAAACAAATAATACATTATCATATTCAGAACCTTGTGATTTATGAATAGTAATTGATCAACAATCAATTCAATTATCATTTAATATAAAAGGATGTAAAAAATTTTCATTATTTTTAAAAAAAACTCTTAATTGTTTGTTAATAATAGTAAAAAATCCTATATCTCCATTATATAAATCTAATTCATTAATATTTTTATTAATTAATATAGGTTTACCATTAAAAATTAAATATTTTTTTTTAAAATATAAATAATATAATAAAAAATTTTTATTTAAATAACTATTAATATAATTATTAATAAAAAAAGTTCCATATTTAGAATTTTTTAACAAACAAATTATTTGATTTTTACAAAAAATATTATAAGCATAATAAATATTAAAATTAAATCTTATAAAGTTAATATATTTTTTATAAAAATTAGTACATAATTTTAAAAAAAATAAATAATTAAATTTACTAGAATCATAAAAAACAAAATTTGATGAAAAATTATTTAATAATAAAAAATTATCTAATTTAATAAAATCTTTATTTTTTACTATAATTATTAACTTACTTAAAATTTTACTTTTAATAAAACGATAATTTTTAATTAATAAAAAAATACTATTTTTATAACTTAAATAATATTTATTAAATATAAAATTATTATAAATATAATTAAATATTTCTTTTAAAAAACCACCAGGTTCAATAGAATTAATTTGATTATAATCACCTACAAATATTATTTTTGTATAATAATTTAATGAAGATAAAATTAAATAAATAATATTTAAATTAATCATAGAACATTCATCAATAATTAAATAATCCATTTTAAATTTATTAAAATTATTAAATTTTATATAATTAAAAACAAAATTAAATTTAAAAAATTTATGAATAGTAAAACACTTATTAGGTAATTTCTTAATTAAACTATTATCAATTTTTAATTTTAATAAAATATTACTTAAATATTTTGTTAATAATACTGAAGATTTACCTGTAGGAGAAATTAATATAATATTTTTATTAGAATTAAAATTAAATATTTTATATAAAATTAAAATTAATTTAATTATTAAAGTACTTTTACCTGTTCCAGGACCACCTGAAATAATAGTAATTTTATTATAAATACTACTTAAAATAATATTTTTATAATATTTATCAATACAAAAATTATTCATATATAAATCCAATTTAGATATATTAATATCATAATTATAAAAAAAATTAATATTTTTATTAAAAAATTTAATTATATAATTTTCATAATATCAATATTTATACAAATAAATATTATAATTATATAAAATAAATGGAGTATATGAATTATTATATGAATAACCAATAATGTTATTTTTTAACATTATTTTTAAACATTTATTTATACTTAAATGATTATTAAAAAAATAATATAAAAATTTTTTAATATAATCACTAAAAATATAATTACTAAAAATTAAATTAATAGGAAGACATATATTACCTAATCTAGTAGATAAACTAATAATAGAAGAAAATAATAAATAAATATAACTATATTTATCTTTATTAAAATCAAAAATTTTAGAAAAACAAATATCAATTAATTTCATTTCACCTTTATTATAAGCATTTAATAAAAATTTATTTATTTTTTTTCTCATAAAACATATTTTTTCTACAAAAAAATTTATTAAAAATTTTAATTAATTTAAATCTAGGTTTAACAAAATAAATACCAGTAAAACTTCTATTATTTGAATCTAATAATAAACCTCTTAAAAAAATATAATATATTCCACCAAAATTATATTTATAATTATAATTATATATATTTAATTTCAAAAACTTATGTAATGCAATTGTATAAAATAAATATTGTATATCATATCTATTAATACACATAAATTTAAACATTTTAATATTATTATAATCATAATAACTATTACCTATATAATTAGTTTTATAATCTATAATATAATATTTATTATCTATTAAAATTATTAAATCTATAACACCATTTAAATAACCATATAAATAATCACTTTTATTATTTAAATTTAAACTATTTTTAGAAACTAAATCATATTTTCTTAATATTTTATTTAAAAAAAATATATTAATTTTTTTAGATAAATATAAAAAAAAATAAAATTCTTTATCAAATATTTTAATATTATTATTTATTAAATTTAAATTTATAAATTTTAATTTAACATTTAACAAATTAAATAAAATATTCTTAACTAAAAAAAATAAATTTTTATTAATATTAAATTCATACAATTTATATAATATAAAATCAATATTTAATTTTTTTTTAAAATTAATATTTTCTAATATATTATGAAATAAATTTCCTATATTTTTTCCTCTAGGTAAATTTTTATATTTATTAGTATCTATATTTATATAAATATTATTAATAATATTTTTTTTTATATTAGAATAATTAATAATTTTCTTTTTATTAATAAAATTATTAAATTTAAAATTTTTATAATCTTTAAAAATTTCAAAATTAAATAAAAATTTTATTATTTTTTTATTAATAATATTAATATATTTTAAACATATATATTTATTATTAAAATTATTTATTAAATATTTCTTTAAACTTTTAAAATTAATAAAAGTATTATCTAATCTTAATATTTTATTAATATAAAATTTATTAAATTTTTTATTATTATAAAATAAATTATATATAAATATATTACACTGATAAATTGATCTAGTTAAAGCAACATAAAATAATCTCATTTCTTCTGAATATAATTCTTCTAACATTAAATCTCTATTATATTTAAATTTATAAAAATCCACATTAAAATTAAAATTTAATCTATCATAAAAACAATAAAATTTATTATTTCTTTTTAATTTAAATAAAAAAGGTAATCAAACAATATTATATTGTAAACCTTTAGATTTATGTATAGTAATTACATTAATAGAATCAATATTTAAATAATTTTTAATTTTATAATTATTATTATTATTAAAATTAAATAAACAATTAATTTTATCAAATAATCAATCAATTAATAAATATTTATCATTTAATTTTAAATATTTTATATGTAATATTTCTGACAAATTTATATAATTAATTAATAATTCATTTTTATCATCAAAGTAATTTAAATTACTAAATTTATTTTTTAATATAAACTTAATTAAAAAAAAAATACCATTTTTATCTCACAAATTATAATAATAATAAAATTCTTCAATAATATCATTCATTAAATTTATATTATTAAAATACTTATTAATACTAAATATATTAAAATTAAATATTGATGTTAATAAAGCATTTTTCAAACATTTTTTATTTAATGGAAATAATATAGCTTTTAATATATAAAAAATTTCTTTTGCTTGTAAAGTACTAAATATATTATTATTTAAATTATCATATAAAACAGGTAAATTATATTTACTAAAAACATCTAAAATCAATTTAACATCTAAATTACTATAAACTAATATAGCTATATCAGAAGCAATAATATTTCTTCTAATATTATTTTTATCCAAAATAAAATATTTATTACTATTTAATATTTTTATTATTTTTAAAGCACAATAATTAGCTAATTTATTTTTAATATTAATATTATCTAAATTATTAAATAAAAAAAATTTAATAGAAAAATCAATTTTATTTTTTTTCAATATATAAAAATTTTTATTTAAAGAATTAATATTAATATAATAAATTTGATCAAAAATAAAAGGATTTTTAATATTATTAAAAATTAAATTAATAGCTTTATTTAAATAATAAGATGAACGTCAATTAAAAATTAAAGTATAAAAATTTTTAATCAATTTTTTAATTTTAATATAATTAAATATATCTGCACCCCTAAAAGAATATATTGATTGTTTAGGATCACCAAATAAAATAATTTTAGTTTTATATTTAGTATTATTGTTAATATATATATATTTAAAAATATTAAATTGAATATAATCAGTATCTTGAAACTCATCCATAATTAAAATAGGATAATTTTTTCTTAAAATATTTACAAATAACAAATTTTTTTTTTTAATTATAAAATCATTTAAAATAAATATCAAATCATCAAAACTCAATAAAGATTTATTTTTTTTTTTTTTTTTTAAATTCAAATTTATAAAATTTAAACAATCTAATAATATATAATTATATAAATCATTTATTTTAAAAATTAATAAATCTATAAATAAAAATAAAAAATTTTTATCAATAAAAATATACTTATAATTATTCTTTAAATATATAAAACTAAATTTAAATAAATATTTTATTAAATTAAAATCTAAAGTTTTTTCTTTACACCATAAATTAATTTTATTAAAAATAATCTTTAATCTAAAATAACTAAAATATTTAATATTTAAATTAATTAAATAATTAAATAAAAAATCTTCATTTAATAACCATTCTTTTTTAAAAAAATTTATACTATTAATAATATTTAAATAACATTCATTTATATTTTTATATTTAAAATAATCAAAATTATAATTTATATTATGATAATTTAAAAATTTCTTAATATCATTAAATAAAAAATTATAATTAGATCAATAACTTAATATAATATTTAATATATTAATTGATAATATTGATATATTATTATATCAATAATATATTACTAATTCATAAACTAAATTAATTTCATCAGATATTATTTTTGATTTATAATTAATATTAAATTCAATAAAATTACTAAAAATAATTTTCTTACAAAAACCATGTATTGTAAATACTGAAAAAACATCTATTTGATACTCTAATTTAGTTAAAATATTAACAATATTAGAAAAATTTTTTATGTAAATAAATAAATCATATATACTATTATCAATACATTTATTATATAAACATGATATTTTTAAATTTCTTATATTATTTAATATCCTATTTTTAATTTCTAAAGAAGCCAATTCAGTAAAAGTAACTATTAATATATTATCTAATAATAAATTATTAAAATATTTATCTAAATTAATATTTAATAAAAATCTTATATACAATAAAGATATAATATTAGTTTTACCTGTACCAGCAGAAGCTTCAATTAAATTTTTATTATAAATTATACTATTAATATAATCAAAAACATTAATTTTTTTCATAAATTAATATTATTTAATTTCTAAATAATTTAACATTGGTAATAATCATTTAACAGATTCATTAATAATAAAATCAATATTTACATTTAAATTATATTTCATTAACATTTTAACATAAATATTATTTAATTCATTTTTAACAAATAAATTATTTAATAATATATATTTATATTTTTTAATTAAACTATAAGAAAAAATATTATTATTTAAAAAACTTTTATTATTTAAATAATAAATATATAATATATAATTACTTATTTTAGGTAAAAAAAATAAAGGATATTTCATACCATTTATAAAACCATTAAAATAAAAATATAAAAATTTTATTGATAAATTAATATTTAATTTTTTAAATATAAAAATATTATTAAATCCATATAAAATACTTTTTTTAAAATTACCTAAATAACAATAAACTAAATGATTAATTCAAAATATTAAACAATCTATAAAATTTAAATTTTTAGGTAACCATTTAATATTATTAAATTTATTATAATAAACTATATCAATAATTTTATATTTTTCAAAATTAAAAACAAAATCATATCTCTTAATACTAAAATCTAAATTAGATATCTTATTAAATAATTTAATTATATTATTTTTTTCTTTATACCATAAAATCTTACCAAAATTACCTACAGGTAATAAATTTAATTTTTTTAAATATAAATAAAAATTATTATTAAATTTTTTACCTAAAAGTAAATTATTTATAAAATTTTTTCTATAAAAATAAAAATTTTTATAATTAAAAAATAAATATTTAATATCTTTTTCAAAAAAATCTAATTTTAAATTATTTATAAAAAAATATTTAATAGGATTAAACCAAAATTTATATACTTTATTTAAACTAAAATAATTATTTAAATTTTTATAAATAATAAAATTATTAAATTTATTTTTTAAAACTAATAAATCACTAAATTTATAAATAAATTTATAATTTATTTTTTTTAAATTAATATTTAAATTTAAATTAAAATTAATATAAATATAATTCAATAAATTATCTAATAATATTGAAGGTAAACATTTATTAAAATTTTTTACAGAAGAATCAATATAACTAATATATAACTTATCTTGAGCTGAAATTAAATATTCTAAAAATAAATATTTTTCATTTTCTACCTTATTTCTATCACCAAATTTATAATATAAATACATTAAATCAAAATTACAATTTAAAAAATTTTTAGGATATTCTATATTCATACCTAAAATACATATTACTTTAAAAGGTATAGATCTTAAAGGTAAAAAAGAACAAAAATTCAAATGATTTAAAGAATATTGTTTTATTTTTTTTTTTTTTTTATAATATAATTTTAATATTTTAATAAAAATTTTATTATTAACTTTTTTACTAATATTAAATAAACTAAATATTTCAAATAATTTTTTATAATTTATAAAATTTAAAAAATTATATTTATTAATAAATTTATTATCAAAAAAATCTAATATTATTTCATTACATATATTTATTCAATCATATAATAAAAAATTTTTAGATAAAATTTTTTTTCAATATATAAATTTAAATATTATATAAGAAAATTTACTTATTAATTTATGAAAATAATTATTATCAATATAAGAAAAACTAAATATATTTTTTCATAAAAAAAAATCTTTATTAACTGCATAACCTAATAATAAACTTTTTATATTATCTAAAATTGTAAAACAATTAATATCTTTTAAAGAAAAATTATTTATATCTTTTATAAAATTTACATTTTTAATTAAATTCAAAAATATATTTAATTCATTATTAGATATATTAAATTTATAAAAAATAAACTTATTTTTTAATAAATTTATAAATTTAATAGAATCTAAACTTATTTCATTAATATTTAATAAATTAATAAACATTTTAAATAAAATATTATATGAATCAATATTTTCATCCATAATAAAAAATGGAACTTTTTTTTTATATTCATTAAAAACTAAATTTATATATTTTGTATATAATTCAATATTTGAAACTACAATTATTATTTCATTACATTTATAATTATATTTATTAATAATATAAAATAAAAAATCTCTTAATTTTAAAACTTCATTTAAACAATTATTACAATATCTTACTGTTATTGAATCATCATCACTATCTAACTTAGATTTAAAATTTTTAAAATATAAAATATTTTTTTTAATTTTACCTAATAAATTATTATTAAAATTTTTATTAAAACAATCAATATCTATAAAATTATAATTATTAAATAAATATAAATATTCACCAAATATTTTACTATAATATAAAAACATTAAATTTATATCATTATTAAAAAAATAATTATTTCTATCTATAATATTAAAATTATTCAAATAATTAAAATCATATCAATATTCTTTACATGGATTAACTAAAAAATAATAAACATTAACTTTTTTAGATAATAAATAAATAATATTTAAATATATAGGTGGTAAATTATATATATTAAATATAAATATATTATCAAAAAATAAATTTAATAAATTATTTTTATATTTCAATAAATTAATTAATTTTAATAAAATTCTAGATCTATGTTGATTACAATTAAATTTTAAATAAAAATAATTAACTATTTTTCTTCATAAAATAGATTGTCAAATTTGATGAATACTATTAATATTTTTATCTAATATATTATTTTCTCACATATTTAATAAGTCAAATCTATATACTAAATATTTATCATATAAATCAGATATTTTAATACATAAATTTAAAAATTTTTCACTATTTTTATCATTATATAAATATTTCTTTAAAACATGAAATTCATCTTTATTAATTAATTTAGGTAATAAATTAAAAATTAATAAAACTAAATTAAATTTATTAAAATAATTTATTTCTGATATATTATTAAAATTAAATTTACATAAATTCCATACAAATTTAGCTAATAAAAAAAATTTAAAATTAGCTAAAATATCTAAATATTTACTTAAAAAAATATTTAAATTTAATGATATATTATTGTTAGAAACCAATAAAATATTTTTATTTTTAATTATATTATTACTTTTTATTACATATAAAAACATATGTTTTAAAATATTAAAATCATTAGATTGATATAAAATAAACATTATTAAATAATATATAAATTTTTTACTAAAATATACAATATACAAAAAAAATAATCAAAAAAAATAGATAAAAAAAATATAATAATAAAAAAAATATTAATATTTTTAATATTATTAAAATAAAAAAAATAAATTTTAAATTTAATATTTAAAGGTCAAAAAAAAATAACTCCTTTAGGAGTAAACATATCTATAAAAATATGACTTAAAAAACCAATATAAAATCCATATTTAATATATAAAATATTAATATTTAAAATAAATAAAATATTACTAAAAAAAAATAAATTAATTAAAAAAAAAAATAAAAAACTATGAAAAAATTTTCTATGACCAAATTTATTATTTATAAAATATGAAATAAAAAATAACCTTTTACCTATAAAAGAAAATCTATGATCAATATCAGGAAAAATACTAAAAAATAAACTAGAAAATATTAAATAAAACAAATAAATATTAAAATTTAAATTAAAAATCTTTATAAAAAATAAACTACAAGTTAATGAAAACATTAAATGATTTAAATAAGACATTATTTACATATATTAAATAAAATAATATTAAACTATAATAATAATATAATAAATATTATATAAAAAAAAAATGAAAATTTTAAATATTAATAATCATAAAAAAATTAATAAATATATAAAATTATTTTATATATCTAAAGATAATCCAGGTATAATATATTGAAAAAAAAATGGAATTATAATAATAAATTTAATAAAAAATTTAATTAGACAAGAATTAAAAAAATATAAATATAAAGAAGTACAAACTGCACATTTAATACCAAAAAAAAATTGAAAAATAAGTGGACATTGAAAAAACTATAAAAAATATATATATATATGCAAAAAAAAAAAAAAATTATGCATTAAACCAATGAATTGTTTAGGTCATATAGAAATATTTAAACAAAAAATACAATCATATAAAAATTTACCAATAAAAATTTCAGAATTTGGATTATGTCATAGAAATGAACCATCAGGTTCTTTACAAGGATTAATGAGAACAAAATCTTTTACACAAGATGATGCACATATATTTTGCAACAAAAAAAAAATAAATATTGAAATAATAAACTGTATTAAAATAATAAAAAAAATATATAAAATATTTAAATTTAAAAAAATATATACATTTGTTTCTACTAAACCTAAAAAATATTTAGGAAACAAAAAAAAATGGAAAAAAATACAAAAAAAAATATTTAAAATATTAAAAAATAAAAAAATAAAATTTATATTAAAAAAAAATGAAGGTGCTTTTTATGGACCAAAAATAGAATTTTCTTTAAAAGATAAATTAAATAGAAAATGACAATGTGGAACTATACAAATAGATTTTAATCTATCAAATAATTTAAATATAAATTTTATTAATAAAAATAATAAAAAAGAAAAACCTATTATTATACATAGAGCTATACTTGGTTCATTAGAAAGATTTATAGGTATATTAATTGAACAAAAAAATGGATGATTACCAATATGATTAACACCAATACAAATAATAGTAATAAATATTTCTAAAAAAAATATAAAATATTCAAAAAAAATACTTAAAAAATTTAATAAATATAATTATATAAGAGCTAAAGGAAATTTTGAAAACAAAAAAATAAACTTTAAAATAAGAAAGTATACTTTACAAAAAATACCTTATATGGTAATATGCGGCGATAAAGAAATGATTTCAAATAAAATAAATATTAAATTTACATATAAAAATGTAAATAAAATTAAAAATATTAAATATTTAATAAATAAAATAAAAAATAAAACAAAACATATATTTAAAGGAGAAAATTATTAAAAAAAATATAAAATATTTACCTAAATTTAAATTTAATATAAATAAAAATATTAAATCTTCAAAAGTAAGAATAATTAATAAAAAAACTAAAAATAAAATATTAAATATAAAAGAAGCACTATATTTAGCTAATAAAAATAATATGGATTTAGTAGAAATAAACTCTAAAACTAATCCTCCAATATGTAAAATAATAAACTATGGAAAATTTATATATAAAAAAAATAAAATATTAAAAAAAAATAAAAAAAAAAATCTTACAATAAAAGAAATTAAATTTAGACCTAATACAAATATAAATGACTATAATACAAAAATTAAAAGAATAAAATTTTTAATAAAAAAAAAACATAAAATTAAAATTACAATAAGATTTAAAGGAAGAGAAATAATTCACAAAAATATAGCTTTAAATATGTTAAATAAAATTAAAAAAGAAATTAAAAATATTTCCAAATTAGATTTTTTAAATAAAAAAATAGAAAATAAACAAATGATAATGATATTTACTCCAAATAAATAAATTTATGAATAAAATAAAAACTATTAAATCAGTTAAAAAAAGAATTAAAAAAACTAGTTTAAAAAAATTTAAATTTAAAAAATCTAATTTAAATCATCTTTTAACAAAAAAAAATAAAAAAAAAAAAAGAAAACTAAGAAAAAAAAAATTAGTAAATAAAAAAAATATAAAAAATTTAAAAAAATGTATACCATATATTTAAGGAAATTAAATGATAAGAATAAAAAAAGGTAGAATAAATCATAAAAAACATAAAAAAATATTAAAATTAACTAAAGGTTATTATGGATCTAGATCAAGATGTTTTAAATCAGCTAAACAAGCAGTTATAAAATCAGGTCAATATTCATATAGAGATAGAAAACAAAAAAAAAGATACTTTAGGAAAATATGAATAATAAATATAAATGCAGAAGTAAGAAAATATGGAATAACTTATAATAAATTTATAAATAAAATAAAAAAACTATCTATAAAAATAAACAGAAAAATATTATCAAATATAATAATTAAAAATAAAAATATTTTTAAAAATTTAATTAAATTAATTAAAAAAAATTAAATTAATAATGTTAAATACAATAAAAAAAAAAATAAAAAAAATAGAAAAGAAAATAAACAAAATAAAAAAAATAAAAAAAAAAAAAAAATTAAATATAATATATAGAAAATATCTAGGTAAAAATGGATATTTAAAAAATATAATAAAAATATTTAATAAAATTCCCAAAAAAAATAAACCATACTTTGGTAAAAAAATTAATAATATTAAAAATAAAATAATAAAAAAAATTAATAAAAAATATAAAAAAAAAAAAAAAAATAAAAATAATAAATTTATTGATATATCATTACCATGTAAAAAATTTATATATGGAAATATACATCCTATAACTATAACAATTAATAATATAGAAGAAATTTTTAACGAATTAGGTTTTTTATCTATTAATGGTAACGAAATAGAAAATAAATATTATAATTTTAATTCATTAAATATAAAAAAAAATCATCCTTCCAGATCAAGTAAAGATACATTTTGAATAAATAATAAATATTTATTAAGAACACAAACTTCATGTATACAAACTAAATATATGAAAAATAAAAAACCTCCTATAAAAGTAATATATACAGGATGTGTTTTTAGAAAAGATTTTGATAAAAATCATACCCCTATGTTTCATCAAACAGAAATATTTATTATTGATAAAAAAATAAATTTTAGTAATTTAATTTATATAATTAAAAAATTTTTAAATATATTTTTTAATAAAAAAATTAAAATTAAAATTATTCCTTCTTATTTTCCTTTTACTGAACCTTCTTATGAAATATATATTAAAAATAATAAAAATAAATGAATAGAAATAATAGGATGTGGTTTAATACATCCTAATATATTAAAATTTTCAAATATAAGTAGTAATAAATATTCTGGATTAGCTCTAGGAATTGGTATAGAAAGATTAACTATGATTAAATATAATATAAACAATATAAAAATATTATATAAAAATAATATAAATTTCTTAAATAAATTTTAATAAAAAAATGAAATTTTATATAAAATGAATTAAAAAATATATTAAAAATATAAATATTAACAACATAATAAAAAAATTAAACAAATATGGTTTTGAAACAAAATATGAATTTATTCCACAAAATTTTATAAAAACAAAAATAATAAAAAAAAAAAAAAAAAATAAAAATATATATTTATTAAAAATTAATAAACAAAATAAAATAATAAATTTAAAAGTAAAATACAAAAAAATATTAAAAAATATAAAATATATTTGAATAAATAATAATATAAATAAAATAAAAAAAAATATATTTCATTTAAAAATAAACAAAAATTTAAAAAATAAAAAAATTATTATTATTTACCAAAATAAACAAAGTAAAAAACAAATAAAAATATTAAAAATTAATATACCATATAATAGAATTGATTGTAATAATATATATAATATTTCTAGAGAAATATGTAATATATATAAAAAAAAAATTAAAGAAAAAAAAATAAATTTAAAAATAAAAAATAAAAAAAAAAAAAACATATTTATTAAAATAAATAAAAAAATAAAAAAATATTTAATAAATTATAAATATTTAATAATTAAAAAAAAAAATAATAAAAAAATCAATATACCAAATTATATAAAAAATAAAATAGAAAATATGGGATTTATAATTAAAAATAATATATTTGACATAATAAATTATATTTTAATTAAATATGGAAGTTTAATAATTTGTTTAAATTTTGATAAAATAAAAAATAAAAAATTAAAATTAAACATAGAAAAAAATAAAAAAAAAAACTTTATAACACTAAAAAGTAAAAATAAATATATAATTAAAAATTTTAAATATAATAAAAAATTTATAATTAAAAATAATACAAAAAAAATAATATTAATATCTATATTATTAAATAAAAATTATATAAATAAAAACTATATAAATAATAAAAATAGTATATCTTTATATAATAATAATATTGATAAAAATATACAATATAAATCCATAAAAAATATATGTTTTATTCTTAAAAATATAATAAAAATAAAGATAACACATTTTAATAATAAAAATAATATAAAAAAAAAAAACAAAAAAATAAAACTAAAATTTTCAGAAATTAAAAAAAAAATAGGAAAAAAAATAAAAAAAAAAAAAATAAAAAAAAAAATAAAAATAATACAATATAAAATAATTATAAAAAAAAAATTTATTTTAATATTAAAACATAAAACAAGACATGATTTAAATATAAAAGAAGATTTTATAGAAGAAATAATAAAATTTTACAAAATTAAAAACATAAAAAAAAAAAAAATAAAAAACATATTAAAATTTAACAAAATAAATAAATATATAAAAAATATAAAAAATATAAAAACTTTTATATCTAATATAGGATATACAGAAATAATTAATTTTCATTTTAGTAACATAAAAAAAGAAAATATATACTTTAAAAAAAAAAAATATATTAAAATAAAAAATCCAATATTAAAAAAAATGTCAATATTAAGAACATCTTTAATACCAGAATTAATAAATATAATTAAATATAATATAAAATTTAAAAATAAAAGTATTAAAATTTTTGAAATAGGAAATTGTTATAAAAAAAAAAAAAAAAAAATAATAATAAAAAAAAAAATATCTTTATTATTATATGGATTAAAATATAAAAAAAACTGAAATA
Organism: Candidatus Stammera capleta; assembly: GCA_015134375.1. Classification (GTDB taxonomy): domain Bacteria; phylum Pseudomonadota; class Gammaproteobacteria; order Enterobacterales; family Enterobacteriaceae; genus Stammera; species Stammera capleta_H. The sequence continues at coordinate 188,270 of CP043980.1, read as the reverse complement.
CAAAAAAAAAAAAATTTAATTTTTTTGATATAAAAAATGATTTAGAATTAATAATAAAAAAACAAAATAAAATAAATAAATTATATATAAAAAAAAGTAAAAATAAATTTTTAGATAAAATTCAAAATGCAAATATATATATAAATAAAAAAAAAATAGGTTTTATAGGAAAAATAAATAATAGAATACAAAAACTATTAAATATAAAATATCCAATATTTATTACAGAAATAAATATAAATAATATAATAAACAAAACAGAAAAAAAAATAAATAAAATATCTAAATTTCAATATTACGAAAGAGATATAACTATTATAATAAATAATAATATTTCAATTTATAAAATAATTAAAGAATGTAAAAATATTAATCAAATAAAAAAAATAAATATAATAGATACATATAATAATAAAATATTAAAAAAAAAAAAAAAAAAAAATATTACATTAAATATAATAATAAAAAATAATAAAAAAATATTAAATGAAAAACAAATAAATAAAAATATAATAAAATGTAAATATTTATTAAAAAAAAAATTTAATGCTCTAATAGATAATGACATAAAAAATTTTTATAAAAATAAAAAAAAATAATAAAATATTAAAAATATAATTATATTAAAAAATATAGGTTATAATAAAAATAATATTTTTTTGAATAAAATTTATTAAAAAAAAAAAAATAAAATAAACAAATTTATAATATAAAAAAAATAAATTTTATATATTAAATAATAATATCTTATAGGAAATCTATTATGAAAAAATACTCTTATAATAATAACCTTAATAATAATTCAAATAAAAAAAATATGTTACTTATATATATGAGTAATGTATATGCATGAATGTCTTTTGGATTATTACTAACATCTTTTATATCATGATATACAACAAAAATACCATTTATTTTAGAATTAATATTTTTTAATAAATTATTTATATTTACTTTATTAATTTCACAATTAATGATAGTACTAATATTATCAAATTCTATAAATAAATTAACTTCACAATCAGCAATAATTTTATTTATAATATACTCAATAATAACTGGATTATCAATGTCAAGTATTTTTTTAATATATACATATTCGTCTATATGTACATCATTCTTAACTACAAGTATAATGTTTGCTACAATGAGTATATGAGGTTATACAACAAATAAAGATCTAACTAAAATAGGAAATATATCATTAATGTGTTTAATAGGAATAATAATTTCAAGTTTATTAAATTTATGATTACAAAATTCATATATAATATGAATAACATCATATATAAGTGTAATAATATTTACTATATTAACAGCATGAGATACACAAAAATTAAAAGAAATAGGTAATAATATAATATTAGAACACAAAGACCAATTAAGAAAATATTCTATATTAGGAGCTCTTTTATTATATTTAGACTTTATAAATATATATATATTAATACTAAAAATATTAGGTATAAGAATAAATAATAAAAAAAGAGAAAAAAATAATTAATTAAATAATACCTTCTAATTAGAAGGTATTATAAAAAAAATTAATTTAAATTAAATAATTTAATTGATTTATTTATTAAAGATTTAGCTTTATTAATATCAAATCATTTACCAATTTCAACTCATTTTTTTAAATCTAAATTTTTATAATTTTCAAAAAAATAATATATTTTATTTAAAATATATTTAGGTACATCACATATATCAATAATATTATTATATTGATTAGATATATTAAAATTAGGAACTGCTATTATTTTATCATCTATTCCACTTTCATCAATCATTTTTAAACCACCAATTGGTCTACAATTAATTATAGAACCAGTTATAATAGGATAATTATTAATTATTATAACATCTAAATTATCTCCATCCTTATATAAAGTATTATTAATATAACCATAATTAAATGGATAAAAAATAGGAGTTTCAATATATCTATCAACAAAAACATTGTCATATTTTTTATTTATTTCATATTTTATAAATGAATTTCCATAAGAGATTTCAACAATAACAAAAATATCATCTGGGATATTTATACCAGAAGGTATATTTTTAAAAGACATAATAAAACCTATATAAATTAATAAATAGTTGATTTTAAATTAATATTAAATATAATAATATTAAATAAAAAATTAATAAATTTAAAATATGAATGATAAAATAAAAAAAAAAAAAAATAAATATATAAATCAAATAAAAAATATAATATATTATATAAAAAAAAAAATAAAATATGATTATCTACAAATTATCATAAATTCAGAAATAGGTAAAGAAATAAAAATTAAAAACAGCAATATAGAAAATATAGAAAACAAAAACTATAAATTTATAAAAATAAATTTATATAAAAAAAAAAAAAAATGTACATTTATATGTAATAATAGTAAAAAAAATACATTAAAAAAATGTATAAATTATATTAATAATACAATTAACTTTGTTTCAAAAGATAAATATAATAAATTATCTAAAAAAAAAAATTTAATTAAAAAAAATAATAAAAAAAAATTAGGAATAATATTTAAAGATAATATAAATTTAAAAAAAATTATAAAAATATGTAAAAATATAGAAAAACAATCTATTAATTACAATAAAAAAATAATAAGTGATGGAATAATTTTTATTAAATATATAAACTATAATTTAATTTATAATAATAATATTAAATGTATTAAAAATTATATATCTAAATATTATATTTTAATAAACAATATATATACTAAAAATAAAAATAATATAGAATATTATTATAAATATATAATAAAACATAAATTATCAGATTTAATAAAAAATTCAAATTATTTAGGAAAAAAATCATCAAAATATTTATTAAAAAAAAAAAAAAAAAAAAAAATTAAAACTAAAAAATATAACATTATATTTAACAAAAATATAAGTTCAATAATTTTTAATTATTTATATAAATCTATTAAAGCTAATAATATATATAATAATACATCATTTTTAATAAATAAATTAAATAAAAAAATACTACCTAAATGAATAAATATAATAGAAAATCCATTTTTATATAAAGGTATAGGATCTAAACCATTTGATAATGATGGCTTTAATACTAAAAAATATATATTAATTAAAAATGGAATTTTAAAAACTTGAATATCTAATTATAAATACTCAAATAAATTAAATATTAAAAATACATATAATTCTGGAGGTATACATAATTGATGTTTCAAAAATAAAATTAAAAATATAAATAAAAAAAAATTAATTAAAAAAATGAATAATGGATTAATAATAGATAAATTATTAGGACAAGGAGTAAATATAAATAATGGAAATTTTTCTAAAGGAGCTTCAGGTTTTTTAATAAAAAATAAAAAAATAAAATATGCAATAAACGAAATAACAATATCCTGTAATTTAAAAAAATTTTTTAAAAACATTATATATATGAGTAATGATTATAACAAAAATTCTAAAATAAGATCAGGATCAATATTAATTAAAAATATACAAATATCAGGTAAATAATTATTTTTTTTTTTTAATTAAATTAAGTTATTACAACCTAAAATATTAAATACATTTAATAAATAATTTATTATAAATTTTTTACTATTTTTTAATCATATTCTAGGATCATAAAATTTTTTATTAGGTTTATAAATACCTTTAGGATTTCCTAATTGAGATTTTAAATATAATTTATTTTTTTTATAATAATCTAATACCCCATTTCAATAATTTCATTGTATATCTGTATCTAAATTAATTTTTACAACACCATATTTAATACATTCTTTAATTATTTTAAAAGATGTACCAGAACCTCCATGAAATACAAAATTTAAAATATTACTATTATTATACTTATTTAATAAATTTTGAGATCTTAATAATATTTTAGGACATAATAGTACATTACCAGGTTTATATACTCCATGAGTATTACCAAAAGAAGCAGCAATTAAAAAATTATTACTAATTTTACTTAATTTTTTAAAAGCATAAATTACATTTTCTGGTTTTGTATATAATTTATCTTTTGATAATTTACTATTATCTATACCATCTTCTTCACCACCTGTACAACCTAATTCAATTTCTAAAAATATACCAAACTTATTAAATTCATTTAAATAGTAACTACATATATCTATATTATATTTTAAATTATATATAGATAAATCTATCATATGAGAACTAAATAATGGTTTTCCATAACTATTAAAAAAATCTTTATTATAATTTAATAAAGAATCAATCCAATTTAAATTATCTTTAGTACAATGATCTGTATGTAATATAACAGGTACATTATAATATATAGAAGCTTCATGAATATAATAAGCAGCCAATATTGCACCTTTTACAGAAGAATCAAAAGAATTTTTATCATTAGAATTACCTATAAAAAAACTAGAACCACTATAAGAAAATTGAATAATTACAATAGTTTTTGATATTCTTGCTGATTCTAAAACAGAATTAATAGTTAAATTATCTATACAATTAATAGCTAACAATGCAATATTTTTTTTATTTAAATAACTAAATAATTTATTTAATTCTAAACCATAGATAATTCCACTTTTTAAATTTAAAAAATTTTTCATAAAATATAAAAAATATAAAAAAATATTAATAATTATTACACTATTTATTTAATAATTTTAAAATAGGTAATGTTTTTTTTTCAATATAATATAAAAAAGCACCACCTCCAGTAGATATATAAGATATATTTTTTTTAATATTAAATAATTCTATACAAGAAATAGTATCTCCTCCACCAGCTACAATAAATGCTTTACTATTAAATATAGCTTTTGATACATATTCAGTACCTTTTCTAAAATTTAAAAATTCAAACACACCTACAGGACCGTTTCATAAAATAGTTTTAGCTTTAATAATAATATCATAATATAATTTTAAACTTTTATCCCCTATATCCATTATTTCTTCGTTAAATTTTATGTTATTTAAATTTTTACAATAAGATTTAGATAATTCTGAAAAATCATCACCTACTCTACAATCTATAGGTAAAATAATATTTTTATATTTAAACATTAATTTTTTAGCTAAATTAATAAAATTTTTTTCATATAAAGAATTACCTATATTATATTTTGATGCTAAAAATGTATTTGATATACCCCCACCAACAATTAAATAATCAGATATTTTAGCTAAAGAATCTAAAACCTTAAATTTAGTAGAAATTTTAGCACCACCTACTATAGATACTAAAGGTCTTTTAGGTTTAATTAATATTTTTGATAAAAAATCTATTTCTTTTTTAAATAATAAACCTAAATAAAATTTTTTCACAAAACTACATATTCCATAAGTAGAAGAATTTATTCTGTGAGAAGTTGCAAAAGCATCCATTACAAAAATATCACATAATTTAGAATATTTTTTTGATAAATTTATACTATTTTTAGATTCACCTTTATTAAATCTTACATTTTCTAATAAAATTATATTTTTATTATTTATTATATCAAAATTAATTTCTTCATATAAATAATTTTTTATAAATATAACATTAACATTTAATAATTTATTTAATCTTTCACATACAGGAAATAAAGATAATTTTTCATCATATATTCCTTCTTTAGGTCTACCTAAATGAGAACATAAAATAACTTTAGCACCTTTATTAATTAAATAATTTATAGTACATAAAGATGACTTAATTCTTACATCAGATAAAATTATACCATTATTAATTGGTACATTTAAATCTAATCTAACTAAAACTCTTTTATTAAATAAATTTAATTTTTTTTTATTTAAAAACATAATAAAATTACCTTTAATTTTATTAATTAATGACAATTTAATTATAATAAATAATAAAAAAAAAATCAAAAAATAATTAAAATCTTTAAATATTAAATTTATATAAATCATAAGCAATAAAAGTTTTAGGAAAAATATTTAAACAATTTGATAATATTTTATTTAAATTACTTAACTTATATCTAGCACTTATATGAGTAATAATTAAATTTTTAACACAATATTTTTTAGCTATTAAAGCTGCTTGTATATTAGTTGAATGACCTCTATTATTAGCTATAATTCTAAATTTATCATCTAAAGTAGCTTCATGTATTAATAAATCAGCATTAAATAAACTATTAATATTTAATTTTAAAGGAGATGTATCACCAAATATAAATATCTTTTTACTATTAATAGATTTATTTAAATATTTATTACTTTTAATTATATTACCATTAGGTAAAACTACATTATCATTATCTTTAATTAATTTATAAATAGGACCAGGTAAAATTCCATCTAATAACAATTTATTAACTTTAAGAGATCCTTTTTTTTTTAAAATTTTAATATAATAACCAAAACATTTTATGTTATGATTTAATAAAAAACAATTAATTTTAAATATTCCATTATTAAATATTTCACCTTCTGATATTTCATATATCTTAATAGAATAATTAAGATATGAATTAGTTATTTTTAGTGAATAATTAATATAATTTTTTATACCTTTACAACCATAAATTTCTAATATATTCTTATAATTATTAACAGACATAGTAGTTAATAATCCTGGTAAACCTAATATATGATCACCATGTAAATGAGTAATAAAAATTTTTTTTATTTTATTAATTTTAATATAAGATTTTAAAATTTGATGTTGTGTAGCTTCACCACAATCAAATAATCAAACTTCATAATTTGGAGAAGATGATATAAATGCTATACTTGAAACATTCCTTTTTAAAGTAGGACAACCAGCGCTAGTACCTAAAAATTGAATCAACATATACTTTTATTTTATTAAATTAATATTTATTAAAAAAAAATAATAATTAAAATTATTATAATATTAAAATTAATTATATAATATATATATTTATAATAATTTAAATATTAAAAGATGATAAAAAAAATAGGTATATTAACTAGTGGTGGAGATAGTCCAGGAATGAATTCTATTATTAAAAATATAGTTTATTTTTCCAAAAAAAATAATATAAAAACATATGGAATAATAAATGGATATAAAGGATTATATTATAATAATATAATAAAAAAAAAAAAAAAAAATATTAATAATATAATAGATAAAGGTGGAACATTTTTAGGATGTTCTAGATTTGAAAAATTAAAAAAAAAAAATATAAGACTAAAAATAATTAATAATATAAAAAATATAATAGATTTATTAATAGTTATTGGAGGAGAAGGATCATATAAAGGTGCATATAAACTAAACAAAATGAATTTACCTTGTATAACTATACCAGCTACAATAGATAATGATATATCTGGTACAGATTATACTATTGGTTTTTATACTGCATTAGAAACAATAGTTAATTGTATAGATAATTTAAAATACACATTAATTTCACATAATAGAATTTTAATTCTAGAAGTAATGGGAAGAAAATGTAAAGATTTAGCTTTAAATTCTTCTATATGTAACGATAATTTATATTTAATTACTAAAAAAAAAATTAACGAATATAAATTATTTAAATTTATAAAAAAAAATATATATTATAATAAATATATAATAATATTAGTTATGGAAAATCTAATAAATATAAAAAAATATTCTAAAAAAATAGAAAAAATTACTAATATTGAAACAAGATTTACATCTTTAGGATATCTCCAAAGAGGAAGTAAACCATCTGCTTTTGATAGAATACTAGCATTCAAGATGAGTAAATTTGCTGTTAAAAATTTAATTAAAAAAAATATAACAGGAAAATGTATAGGAATTAAAAAAAATAAAATTATACAATATGACTTAAAAAAAAAATAATATAAAAAAAATGTTAAATAATAATTTTATATATAAAATAATAAATAAAGATATAATAAATAAAAAATATAAAAAAATTATAACAAGATTCGCACCAGAACCAAATGGTTACTTACATATAGGTCATATAAAATCATTATATTTAAATTATAAAATTTCTAAAAAATATAATGGAAAATTTAATCTTAGATTTGATGATACTAATCCAGAAAAAGAAAAAAAAAAATATATTTATAAAATTAAAAAAGATATTAAATGATTAGGAATAAAATGAAATGGAAAAACAAAATATTCATCAAATTATTTTAATTTATATTATAAATATGCAAAAATATTAATAAAAAAAAAATTAGCCTATATTGATGAACAATCTCCAAAAGAAATTAAAAATAATAGAGGTTCATATATTAAAAATGGAATAAATAGTCCATATAGAAATAGAAATATAAAAGAAAATTTAAAACTATTCAAAAATATGAAAAATGGACTATATAAAGAAAAGAAAATGTGTTTAAGAGCAAAAATAGATATGTCATCAAAAAATTTAATATTAAGAGATCCAATATTATATAGAATAAAATATAAAAAACATCCTAGAACAAAATATAAATGATGTATATATCCTATGTATGATTTTGCACACTGTATAGCAGACTCAATAGAAAAAATATCACATTCAATATGTACATTAGAATTTGATAATAATAGAATTTTATATTACTGAATATTAAAAAATTTAAAATTTAAACATATACCTAAACAATGTGAAATATCAAAATTAAATTTTTCATTTAATATAACATCAAAAAGTAAAATTAAATATTTAATTAAAAAAAAAATTATATCAAATTGAAAAGATCCTAGATTATTAACAATATATAATTTAAAAAATAAAGGATATAAACCAAATATAATAATAGAATTTATTAAAAATTTAGGAATAAGTAAACAAGAAAGTTTAATTAATATAAATATATTAAAAAAATTATTAAAAAAATATATTAATATTAATTCAGAAAGAAGAATGTGTGTAATAAATCCTATAAAAATAAAATTAATAAATTTAAAAAAAAAAAAAAAAATTAAAATATATAAAAATCCAATTAATAAAAAATTAGGTAAAAGAAAAATATTTTTACATAAATATATATATATTGATAAAAAAGATATATATAAAAATATTAATAATAAAAATAAAAATATATTTAAATTAAGATATTCATATTTTATAAAAATCAAAAAATTAAAAAAAAAAAAAAAAAAAATTTTATACATTAAATGTAAATATTTAAAAAAAAATAAATATATAATAAATAAAAATATTAAAATAATACATTGAATATCAAAAAAAAATTCAATTAAATCAAAATTCAGATTATTTTATAACTTATTTAATACTAAAAACCCTTATAAAAAAAAAAATATATTATCAACTATAAATAAAAAATCAATAATTATTAAAAAAGGATATATAGAAAAAAATATAATTAATAAAAAAAAAATATTTCAATTTGAAAGAGAAGGTTATTTTAAAATAAATAAAAAAATAAATAAAAAAATAATATTTTTTGATAAAATTATAGATTTATAAAATAATGAAAATTAAAAATATAAAAAATAATAAAATAAATATTTTAAATATAATAAATATAAAAAAATATAAAAAAAAAAAAAATGAAAAATATATGAATAAAAAACAAATAAAATTTTTCATAAAAATATTAAAATTAATATATTTAAAATTAAAAAATAATAATAAAAAAAATAAAAATTATTTTTTTAAACCTATAAATAAAATAATAAAAAAAATAACAATTAATAAAAAAAATAAAAAAAAAAAAAAAATAATAATAATAAAAAAAATAATAAAAACAATAAAAAAAATAAAAAAAAAAACTTTTGGACTGTGTAATAAATGTAAAAATAAAATAGGAATAAATTTTTTAATTGAAAATCCTATTGTAAATTTATGTATAAATTGTATTATTAATAATAAAATCAAAAAAAAAAAATAAAATATTTAAAAATTTTAAAATTTAGTAAGTATTTTATATCCTTTATTAGTTACTAATACAGTATATTCATATTGAGCTGATAAAGATTTATCTACAGTTTTAACTGTTCATCCATCTTTCATTAACTTTGTTCTATAATTACCTATATTAACCATAGGTTCTATAGTAAAAACCATACCTTCTTTAAATATAAAATTATAATTATTTTTATAATGTAAAATATTAGGTTTTTGATGTAATTTCTTTCCTATACCATGACCACAATAATCTCTTACTATAGAATAACCAAATTTTTCCACATAATTTTGTATAATAAAACCTAATAAACTAATTTTATTTCCAGGTTTTACAATTTTTAAAGCTTTAAAAATACTATTCTTTGTTATTTTACATAAATTTATAGATTTAATACTAGGATTACCTACAAAATACATTTTTGATGCATCTGAATAATAATTATTTTTACAAATACTTATATCTATATTTATTATATCACCATTTCTTAAATATTTATTAAATCTAGGTATTCCATGACATACTACATCATTTACTGAAGTACATATAGATTTAGGATAATTCATATATCCTAAAGAAGCAGGATAAGCTTTATAATAATTAATTATTCTATTATGACAAATATAATCTATTTCACCAGTAGATATACCAGGCTTAATAAACTTAGATATATAAATTAACATTTCACTTACTATATTAGAAACTAATTTTATATTATAAATATCATATAAACTATTCATTTTAATAAATATTATTTATTATTTAAAAATAAAAACTATATAATTATAATATAATTATATAATACATTATTTATAATATAAAATAAAATGATAAAATTAAATATTAAAGAAATGATTAAAATTGGTATTCATTTTGGTCATCAAACTAAATTTTGAAACCCAAAAATGAAACCATTTATATACACTAAATATAATAAAATACATATAATAAATTTAGAAAAAACTATAATATTTTTTAAAATAGCTCTAAAAAAAATATTTAATATTTTTAAAAAAAAAAAAAAAATATTATTTGTAGGTACAAAAAAAAATACATCTAAATATATAAAAAAAATAGCCAAAAAATGTAAACAATTTTATATTAATAAAAGATGATTAGGTGGTACATTAACAAATTGAAAAACAGTAAGAAAATCAATTAAATATTTAAAAGATATAGAAGAAAATTTTAAAAATAAATTTTTTAATAAACTTACTAAAAAAGAATATATACATAAAAAAAAAATATTAAATAAACTAAATAATAATTTAGGTGGAATAAAAAACATGGGAGGTCTACCTAATGCATTATTTATTATAGATGCTAAACATGAAAATTTAGCTATTAAAGAAGCAAAACAATTAAATATAAAAATATTTTCAATAGTTGATACAAATACTAATCCTGATAATATAAATTATATAATTCCAGGTAACGATGATTCTAAAAAAGCAATAAAATGATATTTAAATAAAATATATAACGTATACTTAATATCAAAAAAAAAAAAAAAATAAAATGAAAAAAAAAAAAATAAATATTTTAAAAAAATTAAGAAATATTACTAAAATAAGTATATATAAGTGTAAAAAAATATTAAAAAAATATAAATATAATATAAAAAAATCAATAAAATATTTCAAAAAAAAAAATATTAATAATAAAAAAAAACCATATAATGAATTTATATTTTGTATAAAAAAAAAAAAAATATCAATAATTATCAAATATTTATCAGAAACAGATTTTATAATAAAAAATAAAGAATTTAAAATATTTAATAATAAATTATTAAATATTATTAAAAAAAATAAAAAAAAAAAAATTAAAATAAATAAAATAAAAAAAAAAATAAAAAAACACAAAACATATTTAATAAATAAATTAAAAGAAAATATAAAAATTAAAAAAATATTTTTTATAAAAAATAAATATTCATATATATATAATCATAATTATAAAATAGGAATAATTATACTAATAAAAAAAATAAATACAAAAAAAAAAATTAAAAAAAAAAAAATAAAAAAAATATTAATGCATATAATCTCACAAAATCCAAAATATATAAAAAAAAAAAATATACCTAATAAAATAATAAAAAAAATAAAATATAAATATAAAAATAAAAATTTAATAAATGAAAAAATAAAAAACTTATGTTTAGAAAATCAAAAATTTTTATTTAATAATAAAATTAATATTAAAAAATATTTAAAAAAAAATAATATTAAAATAATAAAATTTAAAATATTTAAATGTAATAAATATATTTAAAGTTAAAAACAATTAATATATAATAAATAAAAAAATGGAGGTATGGCTGAGTGGCTTAAAGCAACGGTCTTGAAAATCGTAAACGATAATCGTTCGAGAGTTCGAATCTCTCTACCTCCGTAAATAATAAAATAATAAATAAAATAAAATATAAAATAAAATTAAATAAACATTAAAAATTTATAATATTAAAAATAAATTAATTTTAAACAAATAATTAATAAATAAAATAAATAATAAAATAATATTTAATGTAAAATTAATATATGACAAATAATAATATAAAAAAAAAAATATTAAAATTAAAAAAAAAAATTAAAAAATATTATAATTATTACTTTAATAAAAACAAAAGTTTAATAAAAGATGAAAAATATGATTTATTAATTAAAAAATTTAATAAACTAAATAAAAAATATAATAAAAAAAAAAAAATAAAAAATACATATTATAAAATAAATAAAAATTTTAAAAAAGAAAAACATAAAATACCTATGTTATCAATTAAAAGTATATATACTTTTAATGAATTAAATAAATTTACAAATAAAATTAAAAAATTATATAAAGAAAAAAAATTTTGTTGTGAATTAAAAATAGATGGAATAGCTATAAGTTTAATTTATAAAAAAAATAAATTATATAAATCTATTACTAGAGGTAACAGTATATATGGTGAAAATATAACAAAAAATATAAAACAAATTAAATCTATACCTAAATTAATAAATAATAAAAAAAAAATAAATAAAATAGAAATTAGAGGAGAATTATTTATTAAAAAAAAAAATTTTAATAAAATTAATAAAAATAATAAATATTCAAATTGTAGAAATTATACTTCTGGATCAATAAAAATATTAAATAAAAAAAAAATTAAAAAAAGAAAATTATCATTTTTAGCTTATGATTTAATAATAAATAATAACAAAAAAATAATAAAATCACAATGAAAAACATTAAAAAAAATAAAAAAATTAGGTTTTAAAATAGAAAAAAATACAATTATTTGTAACAATATAAAAAAAATAAAAAATTTCTTTTTATTAATAAATAAAAAAAGAAAAAAAATTAAATTTGATATAGATGGCATAGTAATAAAAATAAATAATAAATTATTACAAAATAAAATAAATAATAATATTAATTACTACAAATGATGTATAGCAATAAAATTTACATCAAAAAAAAAAACATCTAAAGTAAAAAAAATAAAATTTAATTTAGGAAAAACAGGAATTATAATACCAATAATAATTATTAAACCTATATACATAAATGGAATAAAAATAAAAAAAATTAATTTATTTAATTTAAAATATTATAAAAAATTTAATATTAAAATAAAAGATAAAATTTTAATAGAATACAAAGGAGATGTAATACCTAAAATAATAAAAATTATTAAAACAAATAAAAAAAATAAATTTATAAATATAAAATATTGTCCTAATTGTAAAAAAAAAATAAATTTTAAAATTAATATTCCTAAATGTTACAATTTAAAATGTAAAAAAAAAAAAATTAATCTAATCAATAATTTTTGTTCAAAAAATGGATTTAACATACAAAATATATCATCAAAAACAATAAAATATTTTATAAAAAAAAAAATAATAAAAAAAGATATAGATATATTAAAATTAAAAAAAAAAAAATTAAAAAACTTATTTAAATTTAAAAAAAAAAAAATAAAAAATATTATTAATTCCATTAATTTATCTATAAAAAATATAAAACTAAAAAATATTATATATTCTTTATCAATACCAAATATAGGTATAAAAAATTCTATTAATATTTCAAAAAATATAAAAAATTTAAAAAATTTAATAAATATAAAAAAAAATATTAACAAAATAAAAAATATAAATAAAAAAAATATTTTAAATATAAAAAAATATTTTAAAAATAAAAAAAATATAAAAAAAATTAAAAAAATATATAAAATAATAAATAAAAAAAAAATTAATACTTAAATTTATTTAATTTTAAAAATATATTATCTTTTTTTAATATAAAAATTATTATATCTAAATTTGGTCCTATTTCATTTCCTATTAAAAGATATCTTAATATTCTAAATATATATTTAGAATTAAATTTTTTTAAAGTATTTTTAATAATAATTCTTATATTATTTAAACTTCAAAAATTTAAATTATTTAATTTATATTTAAAATAAAAAACTATTTTTTTAACAAAATATAAATTATATTTTGATAAATACTTATAATCTATATCAAATATATTATTAATTAAAATATAAAAATTAATTATATCCATCAATAAAAAAACTCTATTAATTATTAAAAATATTAACTCATATATATTATTAATATTATTAATGTAAATATTTTTTTTTAAAAACAATGGTTTTAAATAAAATATAAATTTATCTTTATTTAAATTATTAATATAAAATTTATTAATTCATAAAATCTTTTTATAATTTAAAATACATGAAGATTTATTAAAATATTTAAATTTAAAATATTTTTTCATATCATTAATATTAAATATTTCTAAATTTTTATAGGATCAACCTAATTTTAATAAATAATTAACTATTGATTCTGGTAAAAAACCTTTATTTATATAATAATTTAAACTTGATAATTTATTTCTTTTAGATAATTTTTTATTATTTTTATCCAATAATAAAGGTAAATGACAATATTTAGGAATATTATAACATAAAGAATTTATTAAACTTATTTGATTAGGAATATTATTTATATGTTCACAACCTCTAATTACATTAGTTATCGACATATAATAATCATCCACTATAACACATAAATTGTAAGTTGGAATTCCATTAGATCTTTGAATAATAAAATCATCTAAATAAAAATTATTAAATTTTATATTACCAAATATTTCATCATTAAAAAATATTTCATTTTTATTTAAATTTTTAAATCTAATTACATATTTTTTATTTAAAAAATTTTTATTATTTTTTCTACAATAACCATCGTATATTGGTCTAATTTTTTTTTTTAAACAAATATTTTTAATATTTTTTAATCTATCTAAATTACAAAAACACTTATAAGCTAATTTTTTTTCTAATAATAAATTTATTACATCTTTATATATATCTAATCTTTTAGATTGATAATAAGGTTCATCATCTCAATATAAACCTAATCATTCTAATAAATAAAATATATTATCAATATATTTATTTTTACATCTTTTAATATCAGTATCTTCAATTCTAATTAAAAATTTACCATTATTTTTTCTAGCATATAATCATGAAAAAATAGCAGTTCTAATATTGCCTAAATGTAAATACCCAGTAGGACTAGGAGCAAATCTTGTTATAATATTCATATATATAATAAAAAATTTAACAAAACTAATTAATATGTAATAATAAATATTAATTATAATTAATAAATTTATTAAATAAAATAATAATGACAAAATATATAAGAAATTTTTGTATTATAGCACATATAAATCATGGAAAATCAACATTTTCTAACAAAATAATAAATATCTGTAATAAAAAAAAAATAAAAAATAAATTAAATTTGTTAGACTCTATGGAATTAGAAAAAGAAAAAGGTATAACAATAAAATCACAATCTATAAATATTAAATATAAATATAAGAAAAATTATTATTATTTAAATTTAATAGATACACCTGGTCATATAGATTTTAATAATGAAGTATCAAAATCATTATATATTTGTGAAGGGGCAATATTGTTAATAGATGCCTCAAAAGGAATACAATCACAAACATTAAATAATTATAAAATAGCAAAAAAATTAAATTTAAAAATTATTATTGCAATAAATAAAATTGATATAAAAAATTTAAATATAGATAAATTAAAAAATAAAATTAAAAAAATATTTAAAACAAAAGAAAAAATATTTAAATGTTCATCAAAAACTGGATATGGTATAAAAAATATAATTAAAAATATTATAAAAAAAATACCACAACCTAAATCAAATATTAAAAAACCATTAACTGCTTTAATAGTAGATTCTTATTTTAATAATTATCTAGGTACATTTTTATTAATAAAAATATATAATGGAAAATTAAAAATAAAAGATAAAATTAAAATAATAAATTATAGTAAAAAATTTTATAATATAGAAAATATAATAATAAACTCAATAAAAAAAAAAAAAAAATATATATTAAAATCAGGTGAAATAGGTTGAATATCCTGTAATATTAAAAATTTTAAAAAAAATCCAATAGGTAAAACATTAACTTTATATAATAACAATAATTATAAAATAATAAAAATAAAAAAAACTAAACCACAAATATTTATAAGTATATTTCCTAATAAAAGTAAAAATTTTAAATATTTAAAAAAATCAATTAAAAAATTAAATTTAAATGATTCTTCATTTACATTTAAATTAGAAAAATCAAATATATTAGGATATGGATATAGATGTGGTTTTTTAGGAATATTACATATAGAAATAATTAAAGAAAGATTAAAAAGAGAATATAATATAAAAATATTAATAACAAATCCAAATATAACATTTAAAATAAAAAAAAAAAATAACGAAATTATATTTTCTAATAATATTGATGAAATATCTAAAATAAATATAAAATATATAGAAGAACCTATAGTAAAATGTAAAATAATATCTAATTATAAATATTTAGGTAAAATAATAAATTTATGTATAAAAAAAAGATCGAAAATAAAAAATATAATATATTTAAAAGATAATATAATTATAAAAATTAAGATACCTTTACTAGAAATAATTATAGATTTCAATGATAAAATTAAATCTTTAACACAAGGATATTCTAGTTTTAGTTACAAAAAATATAAATATAAAAAATCAAAAATAGTAATATTAAAAATAATAATAAATAATATATTAGTTTCAAATTTATCTAAATTAATTCATATTAATAATATTAAAAAAGAAAGCCAAAGAATAATAAATATTATAAAAAATAATATAAAAAAACAACTATTTAATATAGATATAAAAGCATTATGTAATAATAAAATAATATTAAAAACTACAATAAAAGCATTAAGAAAAAATGTAATAAATAAATGTTATGGAGGAGATATAACTAGAAAAAAAAAATTAATTAATAAACAAAAATTAGGAAAAAAAAAAATGAAAAAAATAGGTAAAATATATATTTCAAATAAAATATTTAGTAAAGTACTTAAAATAAAATAAAAAAAAATAAATTTTATGAAAAAAATAATTATTTTTATTTTTATAAACTTATTATTTTTAATAATAATAAAAAAAATTATAATAAATAATAAAAATTATAAAAAAATAATATTTAATTATAAAAATATTATATATACATTAATTTATATATTAATAATTAAAAATTATATTTATGAAATATTTTATATACCATCATTATCTATGTGACCAAAGTTAAAAATAGGAAATTATATAATAATAAATAAATTATATTATAATATTAAAAATCCTATAAACAATAAAACTATATATAAAATTAATAAAATCAATTATGGAGATATAGTAGTATTTAAATATCCAAAAAATAATAAAATATATTATATAAAAAGAATAATTGGATTACCTAAAGATATCATAATTTATAATGAAAAAAACAAATATATTAAAATATATAAGAAAAATATAAATAAAAAAAATAAATATATTTTAAATAATATAATAAAATATTCAAAAAAAAACAAAATTAAATATATTTTAAAAATAAATTATAATAATAAAAAACAAAAAATTATAAAAATTAAAAATATAAATTTAATTAAAAATAAAATAAATTACAATTTATTTTTTTTAATTGAAAAATATGAATATATAAAAAATAAAAAATATAAAATAATTTTAATACCAAATTTTTATTTAATTAAAAAAAAAAATATAAATAAAATATGAAAAGTACCAAAAAAAATGTATTTTGTAATAGGAGACTTTAGAGACAATAGCAATGATAGTAGATCATGAGGATTTTTAAAAGAAAATTTAATAATAGGAAAATTAGAATATATTCTATAAAAAAAAAAAATAATAAAAAATGTATAAATTACAAAAAAAAATAAAATATTTTTTTAAAAAAATAAAAATATTAAAAATATGTTTAACACATAGAAGTTATAATATAAAAAACAATGAAAAATTAGAATTTTTAGGAGATTCTATATTAAATTTTATTATCACAAAAATTATATATAAAAAATTTTTAAATAAAAAAGAAGGATATATGACTAGATTAAGATCAAATTTAGTAAATAAAAAAAATTTATTTAAAATATCAAAAAATTTAAAATTAAATAAATATATATATTTAGGTCAATGTGAAATTAAAATGAAAGGACAATATAAAAAATCAATACTAGCTAATACATTAGAAGCAATAATAGGAGGTATATATTTAGATAGTAAAAATATAAATATATTAGAAAAAATAATAAAATATTTATTTATAAAAAATAAAATTTTAAATAAAATAAATAAAAAAGACCCTAAAACAATTTTACAAGAATATTTACAAAAATATAAAATACCTCTTCCTAAATATTATATAATAAATAAAAAAGGTAAAGATCATGAAAAAATATTTACAGTACATTGTAAAATTAATAATAAAATTACAAAAGGCATAGGTAAAAATAAAAAAAAAGCAGAACAAATAGCAGCAAAAAAAGCACTAATAAAACTAGGTTTAAATTATTAATAAAAATGAAAAAAATACTAATATCATTCATAATTGGTAAAACTAATATAGGTAAATCAACATTATTCAATAAACTTATAAAAAAAAAAATATCTATAACAAGCAAAAAGAAAAATACTACTATAGAAAATATATTAGGTATAATAAATAAAAAAAATAAACAATATATATTTATAGATACACCAGGAATAAATAATAAAACTAATATAAGAAAATATTTACAAAATATAATAAAATATAATAAAATAAACTTAATAAATAATAAAATAAATTTATTCTTAATATTAATAGAAAATTTAATTAATTATTATGAAATAAAATTAATAGATATAGTAAAAAAAACAAAAATACCTTTTTTAATTATAATTAACAAAACAGATAAAATAAAAAAAAAAGAAAAAATATTAAAAACAATAAAATTATTAAAAAATAATAAAATAAATAATATATTTCCAATAAATTTAAAACAAAAAAAATATTTAAATTTAATAAAAAAAAATATAAAAAAATATTTAGTAAAAAATAAAAAATTTATATTTAATAAAAAAATTATATCTAATAAAAAAAAAAAATACATAATAAATGAAATAGTAAGAGAAAAAATATATAGATTAATAGGTGATGAAATACCATATAAATTAAAATTTAAAACATATATAAAAAAAATAAAAAATATATATTTTATAATAAATAATATAATTACATATAAAAAACAATATATAAAAATATTAAAAGGAAAAAATAAAAATAGAATTAAAAAAATATATTACCTATGTAAAAAAAATATAAAAAAATATTTAAAAAATAAAAAAATTAAATTAAATTTAAATATAAAATTTAAAAAAAAAAATAAAAATATTTAATAAAATTAAAATATGAAAAAAAATATTTAATAAAATGAAAACATGAAAAAAAATATTTAATAAAGAAAAAAAAAAAAAATATTTTATTAATTTAATTAAATTTATAAATAAAGAATATAAAAAAAAAAATATATTTCCTAAAAAAAAAAAAATATTTAATGCTTTTAAATATACAAAATTCAAAAAAATTAAAATTGTAATAATAAGTCAAGACCCATATTACAAAAAAAATCAAGCTCAAGGATTAGCATTTTCATTATCAAAAAAAATTAAAATAACAGAATCTATAAAAAATATATATAAAGAAATAAAAAATGAATATCCTAAATATAAAATACCAAAACACGGGTGTTTAAAAAAATGATCTAAACAAGGTATACTATTATTAAATAGTATTTTAACAGTAGAAGAAAATAAACCATTATCACATAAAAATATAGGATGAGAAAAATTTACAAATAATATAATAATTAATATTAATAAATACTTAAAAAAAATAATATTTATGTTTTGAGGTAAATATTCATTAAATAAAATAAATTTAATAAATAAAAAAAAACATATAATGTTATGTACTTCACATCCTTCACCTTTATCATTTAATAAAGGATTTAATGGATGTAATCACTTTAAATATGTAAATAAAATATTAAAATTTCAAAAAAAAAAAAAAATAAAATGATAAAATTTATTATTTTAATTTCAATAATTTATATATATATAAAATTCTATTTTTAGCTATCTTTTTTGCTTTATTTTTACCTAAATCTAATATTTTTTTAAGAAAATATATTTTTTTTCTATAATAAAAAAATTTTTCTTGAAAAGAAATTAAAAATTTAGATAATTCACTATAAACAACTTTTTTAAAGGAAATATAATTATAATCTATAAAATAATTTTCTAAATATTTTATAGAAACATTTTTTATACCAGATAATATATTTAATAAATTAGATATTCCAGGTTTATTTTTTATATCATAAACAATTTTATAAGGAATATTAGAATCAGTAATTGAATTAATTATTTTATGTTTTATAATATCTGGTTTATCTAACAAAAATATAACATTATTTTTATTAATATCAGTTTTAGACATTTTATTTTTTATATTTATTAAAGACATTATTTTAGAAAAATTCTTATCAATTATATATTTAGGTAAATTAAAAAATTTAAATTTGTATATTTTATTAAATTTACTAGATATTTTACGTACTAATTCTAAATGTTGTAATTGATCATATCCTATACAAACATAATTAGAATTATATAATAATATATCAGAAGCCATTAATACTGGATAACTTAATAAAGATAAATTTTTATATAAACAAGATTTACTTTTATATTGATTCATTCTTTTTAATTCATTTACATTAACATAATTACTTAATATTCAATATAAAATAATATGTTCATAAATATCTGATTGTAAAAAAATAATATTTTTATAAGGATTTATATTACATGATAAAAAAAAAGCTACTAAATCTAAAATATTTAAATTAATAAAATTTTTAGTATTTAAACTAGTTAAAGAATGTAAATCAGCAATACAATAAAAACAATTATATTTATGTTGTAAAAAATTTCATTTTCTTAATATTCCTAAATAATGTCCTATAGTAAGTTTACCACTAGGTTGTATAGCACTAAATAATATTTTTTTTTTAATATTCATTATTTAATAAATTTTTTAAATTTAAACTAGCTCTATCATAATTATTTAAATTTTTTTCTTTTAAACTTTTATTATTATAATTATTTAATAAATTTTTTCTTTTATGATAAAAATAACCAGTACCACAAGGTACTAATCTTCCTACAATTACATTTTCTTTTAAACCTCTTAATTTATCTATTTTTCCTAAAATAGCAGACTCAGTTAAAATTTTAGTAGTTTCTTGAAAAGAAGCAGAAGATATAAATGATTCAGTAGATAAAGAAGCTTTAGTAATACCTAATAAATTTCTAACAAATTTTATTTTATTTTTTAATTTTTTATTTATTTCTCTTACTTTAGATAATTCTAATTGTTCACCTTTTAAATAATTTGAATCACCTGAATCTATAACAGTTACTCTACGTAACATTTGTCTAATAATTACTTCAATATGTTTATCATTTATTTTAACACCTTGTAACCTATAAATGTTTTGAATTTCATTTACTATATATTCTGTAACACTTTTAACACCTTTTAATCTTAAAATATCATAAGAAGATTTTTCTCCTTCACAAATTACATCTCCTTTTAAAACAAATTCACCTTCTAAAACATTTAATTGTTTCCATTTTGGAATCATTTCCTCATGAACTTTTTTTTTATCTAAAGAAATAATTTTTAAACGATTTTTTCCTTTAGTATTTTTACCAAAAAATATATTTCCTGAAATTTCTGCTAAAATTGCACAATCTCTAGGTTTTCTAGCTTCAAATAAATCAGCTACTCTAGGTAAACCACCAGTTATATCTTTAGTTCCTCCATATTCCAAAGATAATCTAGCTAATATATCACCTGAATTTACATAATCTTTATTTTTAACATTTATAATAGATTTAGGTAATAAAAAATATTGTATAATAATATCAGTTCCAGGAATAAAAATATCATTTCCATTTTTATCTAAAATTTTTATAGAAGGTCTTAAATCTTTGTTAATAGAACTTAATTTATCATCAACTATTACAGAATATAAACCAGTTAATTTATCATATTTTTTAATTATATTTTTACCTTCATACATATCTATATATTTAACATAACCACTTACTTCAGATATTATAGGTAAAATATGAGGATCCCAATTAACTAATATATCTCCAGAATAAACTTTATCATTATTTTTTTTATTTACTATAGATCCATAAGGTAATTTATAACTTTCTTTAATTAAACCATTATCATCTACTATATTTAATTTAACATTTTTAGAAATTATAACTAATTTACCTAAAGAATTAACTACAGCTTTAAGATCAATTAATTTAATATATCCATTATTTTTTATTTTTATATTAGATTCTGATACTAATTTAGAAGCAGCACCACCTATATGAAATGTTCTCATAGTTAATTGAGTTCCAGGTTCACCAATAGACTGAGCTGCTATTACACCAACAGCTTCACCTTTATTTATTAAATGACCTCTAGATAAATCTATTCCATAACAATATGAACATATTCCATAATTAGTATTACATGTTACTACAGATCTTACTTTAACTTTATATATTCCAGAATTTTCAATATTAAAACAATCTTCTTCTGTTAATAATGAACCTGCTTTAATTTTTTTATTTATATTATTACAATAAATACTTTTTATTAACATTCTACCTAAAATCTTATTTTTAAATGATTTTTTAATTTCTCCATTTTCTATTATAAAATTTATTGTTAAACCTTTATTTGTTTTACAATCTTTTTCAATTATTACTAAATCTTGCGCAACATCTACTAATCTTCTAGTTAAATAACCAGAATTAGCAGTTTTTAAAGCTGTATCAGCCAAACCTTTTCTAGCACCATGAGTAGAAATAAAATATTCAGTAATATTTAATCCTTCTCTAAAATTAGATTTAATAGCTGTTTCTATTATTGAACCATCAGGTTTAGCCATTAATCCTCTCATTCCAGATAATTGCCTAATTTGAGCTTCAGATCCCCTAGCACCAGAATCTGCCATCATAAATAAATTATTAAAAGAACTTTGTTTTATTAATTTACCATTAATATTTATATATTCTTTAGATAATACATTCATCATAGAATGAAAAACATTTTCATTAGCTATTGCTCAAATATCTATAACTTTATTATATTTCTCACGAGAAGTAACTAAACCTAAATTAAATTTATTTTGAATTCTACTTATTTCTTTTTCAGCATTTTTAATAATTTTTTTTTTATCTTTAGGAACAATCATATCATTAATTCCTACAGATAAACCTGAAATAGTAGCAAATTTAAAACCTAAAGACATAATATTATCAGCAAAATTAATTGTATTTTTTAATCCTAAATTTTGATAACACATATTTAATATATTAGAAATTTTATTTTTATTTATAACTGTATTAACTAATTTAAAAGATAAACCTTTAGGAAAAATATTTCATAAAATACATCTACCTATAGTTGATTTATATATTTTATATTTTTTTATAAAATCATTACCAATTTTAATATATTCTAAAACTTTAACTTTAATATTTGTATGAATATTGTAAATATTATTTTCATAATATTTTTCAGCTTCATATGTATTTGAAACAAATATATTTTTAAATAAATTATTTTTTTTTTTAGTAATATAATATAAACCTAAAACAACATCTTGTGATGGTACTATTATAGGATCACCACTTGCAGGTGATAATATATTATTTGTTGACATCATCAATATTTTAGCCTCTAATTGAGATTCTAAAGTAAGAGGTATATGAACAGCCATTTGATCTCCATCAAAATCAGCGTTAAAAGCAGCACAAACCAAAGGATGTAATTGTATAGTTTTGCCTTCAACTAATATAGGATCAAAAGCTTGTATTCCTAATCTATGTAAAGTAGGTGCCCTATTTAAAAGTATAGGATGTTGTTTAATTACATCATCTAAAATATCTCATATAATTGAATCTTCATTTTCAACCATTTTTTTTGCAGATTTAATAGTATTTGCAAAACCATTAATTTCTAATTTACCATAAACAAAAGGTTTAAATAATTCTAAAGCCATTTTTTTAGGTAAGCCACATTGATTTAATTTTAAAAAAGGCCCAACAGTAATAACTGATCTTCCAGAATAATCTACTCTTTTACCTAATAAATTTTGTCTAAATCTACCTTGTTTACCTTTAATCATATCAGATAAAGATTTTAATGGTCTTTTATTAGAACCTGTAATAGAAACACCTCTACGACCATTATCTAACAAAGCATCAACTGCTTCCTGTAACATTCTTTTTTCATTTTTAATAATAATATTAGGTGCTGATAAATCTAATAATCTTTTTAATCTATTATTTCTATTTATAACTCTTCTATATAAATCATTTAAATCTGAAGTAGCAAATCTACCTCCATCTAAAGGAACTAAAGGTCTTAAATCTGGAGGTAATATAGGTAAAACATCCAAAATCATTCATTCAGGTTTATTTTTAGAATTTATAAAACACTCTATTAATTTAATTCTTTTATATATTTTTTTTTTTTTAACTTCTGAATTTATTACTGATAATTTTTTAAATAATCTATTATATTCAAAATTTAAATCTATTTTTTTTAATAAATATTTTATTGCTTCTGCACCCATTTTAGCTTTAAAATAACAATTAATTTTATTTTTATAAAATAAATATTTATCTTCTGTTAAAATATCACCTATATTTAAATTATTTAAATTACAACCTTTTATTATAATATATGATTCAAAATATAAAACTTTTTCTATATCTTTTAAAGGAATATTTAATAAAATACTAATTCTAGAAGGTAAAGATTTTAAAAATCATATATGAGCAACAGGTGTAGCTAATTCTATATGACCCATACGTTCTCTTCTAACTTTAGTTTTTGTAACCTTTACACCACATTTTTCACATATTATATTTTTATATTTTAATCTTTTATATTTTCCACATAAACATTCATAATCTTTTATAGGACCAAAAATACGAGAACAAAACAAACCATCTCTTTCAGGTTTAAAAGTTCTATAATTTATAGTTTCAGGCTTTTTAACTTCACCATAAGATCATGATCTTATAATTTCTGGAGAAGCTAAACTTATTTTAATAGAATTAAATTCTATTTTAGAATATTTATTTTTAAATAAATTTTTAAAATTATTCACTAATCATTACCTAAATTATACTATTTATTTATCAAATCTATATTTATTCCTAATGAACAAATTTCTTTTATTAAAACATTAAATGATTCTGGCATACCAGGATTCATTTTATGGTTATCACTTATAATATTTTTATACATTTTAGTTCTTCCATTAACATCATCAGATTTAACAGTTAACATTTCTTGTAAAGTATATGCTGCTCCATAAGCTTCTAAAGCTCATACTTCCATTTCACCAAATCTTTGACCTCCAAATTGTGATTTACCACCTAAAGGTTGTTGCGTTATTAAACTATAAGAACCAGTTGACCTAGCATGTATTTTATCATCCACTAAATGATTTAATTTCATTAAATACATATAACCAACAGTTATAGGTTTATCAAATTTATTACCAGTTAAACCATCATATAAATCTATTTGACCTGATGATGGTATATTTAAAAATTCAAATAACATTTTTATTTCATTTTCTTTTATACCATCAAATACAGGTGTAGAAAAAGGAAAACCATTAATTAAATTTTTATATAAAGATTTAAAATCTTTATTACTAAATTTTTTAAAATCAATAATATTATTACTTACTCCAAAACCATAAATTTTTTTAATAAATTTTTTAATTTTTTTATATTTTTTATTTTTAAATAAAATATTTATTTTATCACCTATAACTTTAGATATCATACCTAAATGGGTTTCTAATATCTGACCAATATTCATCCTTGATGGTACTCCTAAAGGATTTAAAACTATGTCAATAGGAACACCATTAATATCATAAGGCATATCTTCAATTGAACAAATTTTTGATATAACACCTTTATTTCCATGTCTACCAGACATTTTATCTCCTACTTGTAAACTACATTTAACACTTAAAATTACTTTAACTACTTTAATTACTCCAGGTGATAATTCATTATAATTAGTAATTTTTTTTTTTAATTCATTAAATTTAATATTAAATTTATCTTTTAATTTATAAAAACAATTTATTAATTTATATATTTTTTTTTTTATTAATATATCTTTTATATTTAAATTTCTTATTTTTTTTAAAATAAAAGTATCATTTTTATTAATTACATTAAATATATTATTTTTAATTAATATATTATTTATATTATTTATTAAAATATTTTTATAAAAAATTAACTCTTTTTTAAAATTAAATTTAATATTTTTTAATTTCATTTTTTCAATTTCTAATAATCTTTTACTTTTTTTTATACCATCTCTACAAAATATTTCTACATCTATTACAGTACCATTTAAACCACTTGGAACTCTTAAAGAAGAATCTTTAACTTCAGAAGCTTTTTCACCAAATATAGCTCTTAATAATTTTTCTTCAGGAGTTAATTGAGTTTCACCTTTTGGTGAAACTTTTCCTACTAATATATCACCACTATAAACTTCAGCACCTATATAAATTATTCCACTCTCATCTAATTTAGACAATAAAGAATCACTTATATTAGGTATATCTGATGTAATTTCTTCAGAACCTAATTTGGTATCTCTACATATACAAGATAATTCGTGAATATGAACAGTAGTAAAAATATCATTATGAATTAATCTTTCTGAAACTAAAATAGAATCTTCAAAATTATAACCATTTCAAGGCATAAAAGCTACTCTTATATTTTGACCTAAAGCTAATTCTCCTAAATCTGTAGCAGACCCATCAGCTAAAATATCACCCTTAATAACATTTTCATTAATATTAATACAAGGTCTATGATTTATACAAGTATTTTGATTAGATCTTAAATATTTACTTAAAAAATATATATCTAATTTATTTTTTAATTTAATATTATCATTTCTTTCAATAATTATTTTATTACAATCTAAATATTTAACTATACCATTATTTTTACATATTAATAAAGAACCAGAATCTTTTGCAATAATATATTCCATACCTGTACCAACTAAAGGTGCTTCAGGTTTTATACAAGGAACTGCTTGTCTTTGCATATTAGCACCCATTAAAGCTCTATTAGCATCATCATGTTCTAAAAAAGGTATTAAAGAAGAACCAATAGAAACTATTTGTTGTGGTGAAACATCTACAAAATTTATTTGATTAGATTTAAATAAATTAAATTCACCTTTATATCTACATATAACTAAATTATCTTTAATTTTATTAAATTTATTTAAATTTAAATTAGTATGAGAAATTATATAATTAAAATCTTCAATTGCAGATAAATAACAAACTTTATCTTTAATATAACCTTTTTTACAAACTCTATATGGAGTTTCAATAAAACCATATTTATTTATCTTTGCATATATAGACAAAGAATTTATTAAACCTATATTAGGACCTTCTGGAGTTTCTATAGGACATACTCTACCATAATGACTAGTATGAACATCTCTAACTTCAAATCCTGCCCTATCTCTTGTTAAACCCCCAGGACCTAAAGCTGATATTCTCCTCTTATGAGTAATTTCAGATAAAGGATTATTTTGATCCATAAATTGTGATAATTGACTAGAACAAAAAAAATCTTTTATCATAGCAGATAAAGGTTTAGAATTTATTAAATCTTTAGGATAAAGATCATCAATATTATTAGAATATAAACGATCTTTAATAGTTTTTTCTATTCTATATAAACCTAATCTAAATTGATTTTCTATCATTTCACCTACACATCTAACTCTTCTATTACCTAAATTATCTATATCATCAATATTACCATTACCATTTTTTATACTTATTAATTTTTTTATAATATTCAAAATATCAATTTTAGTTAAATAATTAACTTTTATATTACTATTTATAGAATTATTTATTTTCATTCTACCAATATCAGATAAATCATATTTATCTAAAGAAAAAAATAAATTTTTAAATAAAATTTTAGCTGAATCTAATAAAGATGGCTCCCCTGGCCTTATCATTTTATATATTTCTATTAAAGCTGAATTTTTATCTAAAGTATTATCTATATTTAAAGTATCTGATATACATTTATAATTATTTTTTAATTCATTAATATTTAAAATTTTTATTTTTTTAACATTACTATTTAAAAGAATATCAATACTATCTAAATACAATCTTTGATTACAATAAAATTTTTTTATTTTATATTTATCTATATAAACATTATAATCTTTAAATAAAATTTTATTTATTAAAAAATTTTTAGGTACTATAATATTTTTTATTCCTTTATATGTTAATTTTTTAATATAATCTTTTGAGATTTTTATACCTTTTTTAATATATATTTCATTTTTAAATATTATATCAAAATCTAATATATAACCCTTTAATTGTTTAATATTAATATATATTTTTTTTTTTTTAAATATTATAATTATATAATTAAAAAACTTACTTAAAATTTTTTTATTACTTAATCCTAATGCTTTTAAAATAATAGTTGCAGGTATTTTTTTTTTTCTATCTATCCTTAAATATAAATAATCTTTTAAATCAAATTCAAAATCTAACCAAGAACCTCTATAAGGTATTATTCTAGCATTATATAATATTTTACCTAAAGAATTACCTTTACCTTTATCACTATCAAAAAAAACTCCAGGACTTTTATGTAATTGAGATACTACTACTCTTTCAGTACCATTAACTATAAAAGTACCTCTTTTAGTCATTAATGGTATTTCACACATATGAACTATTTGTTTTTTTTTATATTTAATTAAATTATTTTCATAAAAAACTAAACATAATTTAACTTTCAAAGAAACAGAATAAGTCAAACCCCTAATTTGACATTCTCTACTACTAAACAAACATTTCTTTAAAAAATAATCTTTATAATATAATTTAACATTACCATTATAATTAGATATAGGGAATATAGATTTAAAACTTAAATCTAACCCAGAAAAATTATTTTTTTTATATAAAAATCTTTTATAAGAAAAAATCTGTATAGAAAGCAAATAAGGTATATCTAATATTTTAGAAATTTTCCCAAAATTTTTACGTATACGTTTTTTTTCAGTATTACTAAACATATATTTATACCTATTAAAAATTTTCTTTATTTAATTTCTACTAAAGCACCTACTTTTTCTAAAGATTTTTTTATAACATCTAAATCTTCTTTAATAACATCTTTTTTAATTAATACAGGACAAGATTCAACTAAATCTTTAGAATCTTTTAAACCTAAATTTAAATAACTTCTTATAATTTTAATAACTGCAATTTTATTTTTACCTATAGATTTTAAATATAAATCAAATTTATTTTTTTTTATCTTTTCTTTTGATAAATCAACATTATCTTTATTATCATTAAAATTAATAGAAGAAGAATTTATTCCAAATTTTTTTTCAATAGCATCTACTAAATCTATAATTTCAACTAAAGTCATTGAAGATATTTTTTCTAATATGTCTTCTTTTGTTATTTGCATATATTAACCATTAATTAATTTAACTTAATTTTTTTTTTATATATAATAAAACATTAATAATTCTTAATACACTAATATTTTTTAAAATAAATAATAAATAAATTAAAGATTTTTTAAAAGTATTAAATTTTATTATATTATTAATTAATCTTTTTTTAACTTTTTTTTTATTTATTAACAAAATTTTTAAAAATAATTCTTTTTTATATTTAATTAAATAAAAATTCAATAATTTAATAATATTAACAATATCACCAAAAGAATAACATATAATATTAGAATTAATTAAATATTTATTTATAAAACTAATATCAGTATCTTTTATAGATAATTTAAATAAATTATTCTTTAATACAAAAATAAAAGAATTAATTTTTCTAACTTCTTTTCTAATATTGTTTAATTTGTTACAAGATATATTTTTAAAACCAATTAAAAATATAGATACTGATTTATTTAAATCTTTTTTAAATTTATTAACAATATTTTTTTTATAATTTATTTTTAACAACATTAATATTACCTAATTTATAATTATTTAAATTTTTAATAAATATATATTTACAAATTAACCAAATAACTACTACCCATAGTACTAGAAACAAATATTTTTTTTATAAATAATAACTTTTTAATTAATATAGGTTTATTTTTTTTTATTGATTTTAACAAACACATTAAATTATTAGCTAATTTAAAACTATTTAAATTAATTTTACCAATACTAGTATTAATAATTCCAAATTTATCATTTTTATATATTATTTTATTTTTAGAAAATTCCTTAACAGTATTTTCTAAATCATTAGTAATAGTACCAAATTTAATATTTGGCATTAAACCTTTAGGTCCTAAAATATAACCTATATTACTTAATTTGTTAAAAAAACTATGTGTAGTAATAACTAAATTAAAATTAAAATTAATATCTTTATTAATTATTTTTTCTATCAAATTATTAGAACCAGCTAAACATGCTCCTCAAGAACAAATAATATTTTTATTATATTTATCATCAAATACAACTATTTTATATTTTTTACCAATATTATATGGTAAAACTACATTGCCATAAATATATTGATTAATATCTTTATAATCAATATCCAAATTAATAGAAACATCTATAGATTCTAAAAATTTTCTTTTTTTATTATTTTTTTTTAACAAATCTAAAACACTAATTAAATTATTTAAAAATTTTTCATCTTCTTTAATTATAAATTTTTTCATTTTTTATATTATTATTTATTTATAAATTTAATTAATTATAAATATTTATACCCATAGATTTAGCTGTACCTATTATAGATTTAACAACAGAATCAACATTATGTGAATTTGTATCTAAAATTTTCAATTTAGCAATATTAATAATATCTTTAATATTTATTTTAGCAATTATATTATTAGCATCTTTAGATCCTTTACTTATAGATAAATGTTTTTTTAAAAAATAAGATACAGGAGGATTTTTAATTATAAATTTAAAAGTACGATCATTAAAAACCTTAATTATTACAGGTATAGGTATACCTTTATCTAAATTAGAAGTTCTTTTGTTAAATTCATTACAAAAATTCATAATATTTAAACCTCTTTGACCCAATATTGGTCCTACAGGTGGACTAGGATTAGCCATACCAGATAAAACTTGCATTTTAATATATGATACTTTTTTTTTCATAAATAATAAATATAATAAAAATTAATAATCCTTTTCTACTTGAGAAAAATCTAATTCAACAGGAGTAGATCTACCAAATATTAACACAAAAACTTTTAATCTATTTCTATCATAGTCTATTTCTTCAACAGTTCCAGTAAAATCAGAAAAAGGTCCATTATTAATTCTAACTAATTCACCTAATTTAAATAAAACTTTAGGTTTAGGTTTATTAAAATTATTTAATTTTTTTTTAATAACATTAATTTCTTCATCATTAATTGGAAAAGAATTTTTATAATCACCACCTATAAATCCTATAGTTTTAGGTATACTTTTTATTAAATATCAATTTTTTTCATTCATTACCATATTAATAAAAAAATAACCCGGATAAATTTTTCTATTACTTTTAATTCTTATACCTTTTTTAATCTCTAATACTTCTTCTGTAGGAATTAAAATATCACCAAAATAATTTTCTAAATTATTCAATTTTATATAACTTTTTAATTTATCTACAACTTGATTTTCAGAATTAGAAAACACTTGTATTACATACCATTTTTTTATATAATTTAAATTTAACATAATTTTATATAAATTATTATTAATATATTTTAAATTAATGTCAATATATATAATATTGATATATCTATTAATCAAATAATTAAAGATATAAAAATACTAATAAAAAAAACAACAAATACAATTCTAATTACTTCAAATAAATTAGGTCAATTAACTTTATAAATTTCATATTTAGATTTATTTAAAAAATATATAAAATTTTTAAAAAATAAATTTAATCTAAAAACAGAAAAAAAAATATAATAAAAAATAATATTAAAAAATAATTTATATAAAAAAATAAATTTATTTAAATAAAAATTTATTATTAATAATAAGTAAGATGAAAATAAAAACAAAAAAATATTATAAAAAAAATTTAACCTTTTAAATAAAATACACATTTTATTAAAACTTTATATATATAAAAAAATAAATAATTAAACATACACCATTAATTATATATAATTTAAAAATTAAAACAATAAAAAATAATAAATAAACTAAAAATTTTTAATAAAAAATAATTCATAAAATTTCATTTTTTTATAATCTAATTTATTAATATGATTAAATCCAATTAAATGTAAAAAACTATGTATTAATAATTTTAAAAAATTATATATATAATTTTTTTTATATTCTATAAATATTATTTCAGTACATATTATAATTTCACCTAATAAATCATTTTTAATATTTATTTTATTAAAATAATTATAATTAAAAGATAAAACATTTGTATAATTATTAATACATCTATATTTTAAATTTAAAAATTTAATATAATTTTTATTTACAAAAATTATATTAATATATTTATTTAAATTAAAAAATGAATATAAATATATAAATAATTTATTCACTATATATAAATCCAAATAAAAATATTTATAAGAATAAAAAAATAAATTTAAATAACTATTTAATATAAAAATTTTTTTACTCATAAAATTAAATTAATTTTCCATATAAATAATTATTTTTTAATTTATATATTTTAATATTAATTAAATTACCTAATAAATTAATATTACCTAAAAAAAAAATTTTTCTATTATTTTCTGTACGACCATATAAATATTTTCTATTTTTTTTTGATAATCCTTCTACTAAAATTTTATATTTATTACCTAACATTTTATTATTATAATATAAAACATTTTTATCAATTAATTTTTTAATTTCAAAAAATCTACGTTTTTTTTCTACCATATCTATATTATCAATATAATTATAAGATTTAGTACCAGGTCTAGGAGAATACATAAATATATAACTATGATCAAATTTTATTTCATTTATCAAATCTAAAGTTAATATAAAATCATTTTCAGATTCATTAGGAAAACCAACTATAAAATCTGTACTAAAAGTTAAATTTGGTCTTACACTTAAAATTTTATTAACTAATTCTTTATAATATAATATATTATATTTTCTACCCATTAATTTTAAAATTTTATCAGAACCACTTTGAACAGGTAAATGTAAATAATTAACTATTTTACTAATATTTTTATAACAATTAATTATATCATCTTTAAAATCTATAGGATGACTAGTAGTAAATCTTATTCTTTCAATATCTTTAATATTTGATATCAAATATAATAAATCAGAAAATTTACATATATTTCCATTACTAAAAAAACTATTATAAGAATTTACATTTTGTCCTAATAAATTTATTTCTTTGATATTATTTTTTGATAAATAACATATTTCATTAATTATATCTTCTGGAGATCTACTTATTTCTTTTCCTTTAGTAAATGGAACAATACAATAAGAACAATATTTATTACAACCTTGCATTATTGATACATAAGAATATACCTTAACATTTTTAAAATAATTTTTTTTAATATATAAATCTTTTATATTACTTTTATAAATATTTTTATAATTATTTATATAAATTATTTTTTTTTTTTTTTTTTTATATTCATTTATTAAAAAATGTAAATTATTTATATATTTAGAACTAAATATAATATTTATTATATCATAATCTTTTAAAAAAATATTTTTACTTTTTAAAGAAAAACAACCACAAATACATACTATTAAATTATTATTATTTAATTTTAAAATATTTATTTTTTTTAAATAATTAAAAACTTTATCTTCTGATTTTTTTCTTACAGAACACATATTTAATATTATAATATCAGAATTATAAAAAGATTTAATAAATTTATATTTATTAAAATAATTTAAATGATTAATTATTTTCATAGAATCATAATGATTCATTTGACAACCTCAAGTTTTTAAATAAATCTTTATATACATATATATATATAATATTAATTTTAAATAGCTATGATAGGATTTGAACCTATAACTTCAGCGTTATGAATGCTGCGCTATTACCAATTAAGCTACATAGCCAATAATTACAGGGGCACTAGGATTCGAACCTAGGATCTCGGGATCAAAACCCGATGCCTTACCAACTTGGCTATACCCCACCAATAAAATACGGAAGACGAGATTTGAACTCGTAAACTATATAAGTACTAGATTCTAATTCTAGTGCGTTTACCAATTTCGCCACTTCCGTTAAATATTTTAATAAAAAATATAAAACTTAATAAATATATTATATTATTATTTATATGAAAAATAAATTATTATTATCTAATTTAATAAAAAAAATATATAAAATATTTAAAA
This sequence comes from Candidatus Stammera capleta, assembly GCA_015134375.1. Classification (GTDB taxonomy): domain Bacteria; phylum Pseudomonadota; class Gammaproteobacteria; order Enterobacterales; family Enterobacteriaceae; genus Stammera; species Stammera capleta_H. Next base: position 153,365 of record CP043980.1, on the reverse strand, counting down.
AAAATAAATTATTTTATGGACATGGAACATATAATGAATATTCTGAATCAATATTATTAATATATTCAATATTAAAATTAAATATAAATAAAAAATATAAATATATTTATATAAATAAAAAAATAAATAAAAAAATTATAAAGTATATAAAAATAAGAATAAATAAAAAAATACCTATAGCATATATTACTAAAAATATATGATATTGCAATAAAAAATTTTATATAGATAAAAGATCAATAATACCTAGAAGTCCTATAGGACATATAATAATAAAAAAAAAAATTATAAAAAATAATATAAATCCAAAAAAAATATTAGATTTATGTACTGGAAATGGAAGTATAGCTATAATATGTTCATATATGTACCCAAAATCAAAGATAGACGCATCAGATATATGTAAAAAAGCATTAAAAATTGCTAAAATAAATATTAAAATACATAAACGTAAAAATATAAAATTAATTATATCAAATATTTTTAAAAATATTAGAAAAAAATATGATTTAATTATAACTAATCCACCTTATATATCATATAAAGAAATAAATTTTTTACCTAAAGAATATTCTTATGAACCTAAAATATCACTTTTTACAAAAAATAATGGATTATATATAATAAATAAAATTATAAATAATTTTAAAAATTATTTAAATAAAAAAGGTATTTTAATATGTGAAGTAGGTAACCAAAAAAAAAAAATTATAAAAAAATATAAAAATATAAAATTTAAATGATTAGAAAATAATGTTTTTTATATAAAAAAATATTAAATAATTTTTTTTTTATTATTTAAAAGAAAAATAAAATATAAAATAAATAACTTATTTAAAATTTAATATATAAAATATATCATATACAATTTTAAAAATTAAAATTTTTTTATTAATATTAATAAAATTATTAAAATCATTATAAAATAATAAAATTTTATCTAAAATTAAAAAAATTTTATTATAATTAATTAAATTTTTAAAATACTTAATTTTATATAAATAATCTATATTATAAATAAAATTAACATTATTTTTAAAATATTTTAAAATATCCAAAAAAAAATAATAAAGCCAATATAAATTATAAACAATAAAATTATTATTATTTAATAAATTAAAAACATCATTTATATTACTTGACAACAAAATATCAATATTATCTATAAATTTTTTTCTAAAATATCATAATTTATTTAAAAAAAATATAGATAATATAGGTGAATAATTACTTAATCTAATAGAAGAAATTATTTGATTTTTATTAAAATTAATATATAAATTTTTATAATTTAAAATAAAATTTAATATATAACTTTCACTAGGAGTTTTTAACTTAAATTTATAACATCTACTTAAAATTGTTAAAGGTATTTTAAAACTACTTAAATAAGTAAAAATTATTATTACTTTATAATAAGATTCTTCTAAAATTTTTAATAAAAAATTATTTATATATTTATTGTTAAATTTAAAATTTAAAAAATATATAACTTTATAATTAGAAATATATAAATTATTATAAAATTTATCATTTATATTTAAAATATCAACAAATTTTATATTTTTTTTAAAATTTAAATAAAAAAAATTTGGATGATTATTTTTATTTAATAAATTACAATTTAAACAATTATTACAAAATTTATTGTTATATTTATAATTACAAAATAATCATTTAATTATATTAATAACTAAAATATTTACACCTAAATAACAATCATAATTAATTAATAAACCAAAATTTTTATTAACAAAAATATTAGAATAAATAATTTTATTATAAAAATTTTTCAACCAAGGATATAATTTATAACTCATAAAAAAATAATTATTAAAAAAATAATTAATAATAAAAAATTTATATAAAATAATATTATAATTATAATATAATAAATAAATTAATTTAATATAATAAAATAAAATGTTAATAAAAAAAAAAGCTCCAAACTTCATTTCAAAAGCAATTTCAAAAAATAATAAAATAATTAAAAATTATAATTTTAAAAAAAAAATAAAAAACAAAAATTGTATATTATTTTTTTGACCATTAGATTTTTCATTTATATGTCCAACTGAAATATTATCTTTAAATTTTAAATATAAAGAATTAAAAAAAAAAAATACTAAAATAATAGGAATTTCAATAGATTCTATATATACACATTTGGCTTGAAAAAGAACACCAATAAATAAAGGTGGTATAGGAAATATTAATTTTGATATAATTTCTGATATAGAAAAAAAAATACAAAAAAAATATAAAGTAGGATATAAAAATAGTTTCTCTTTAAGATCAACTTTTTTGATTGATAAAAAAAGAATAATAAGACATATATCAATAAATGATTTACCTATAGGAAGAAATATAAATGAAATTATAAGATTAATTGATGCTATAAATTTATATTCAGAAAAAAAAGAATTATGTCCAGCACAATGAAAAGAAAATAAAAAAACTATTACACCAAATAATAAAAGTATAAAAAATTATTTAAAAAATAATATAAAAGATTTATATTAAAATAATAAATATTCTTCTTCTTTTAATAAAGAAGAAGAATATTTATTTTTTAAATTCATTATAAATTATATGTTTTCTAATAATAGGATCATATTTTTTAATAGATATTTTATTATTATTTTTATTTTTAGTAGTAGTATAATAATGATTACTACCAGAACTAGAAATTAGTTTAATTATAATTCTTTTACTTTTAATCATATATTAATTTTTTTTTATAAAATATTGTATACCCTTTTTATCAATAATTCTAATAGCTTTAGAACTAACTCTTAATCTAATAAATTTTTTTTTATCAGATAATCAAAATCTATGATAATGTAAATTAGTTAAAAATTTTCTATTAGAAGAATTCATTGAGTGAGATCTTCTTTTACCAAAAATAGATCTTTTATTTGTTAAAAAACATTTTCTAGACATTAACTTTATTAAAATTAAAATAAATTATAATATATAATATTATAAACAAATTAAAATTTAAAAAATTACTTATTATTTAAATAAATAATTTTATTAACTATAAATAAATTATTATAATTATTTAAATAACTTTTTAAATAACCATAAACAATAATTATATCATTAATTTTAATAGAATTAGATAATTTTAAATATAAATCATTAAATATAAAAATATCTAACTCATCAGTATTATCACTTACATTAACTATATAAAATATATTATTGTTTTTAGTTATTATAGATTTAATACTATTTACAATAACATAAATAATTAAATTTTTTTTTAATTTAAATAAATAAATATCATTAATATTAATAATATTATATTTAGATTTTACAAAATTTAAATATTTATTTATAGGATTATCAGTTAAATAAAAACCCAAAACATCTTTTTCTTTTTTTAAAATAAAATCTTTTTTATAAAATTTATCATATTTTTTTTTAAAAAATTTAATATTACTTAAATAATTAATATTAAATAAACTCATTTGCTTTAATAAAAACTTATTATTTTCAAAATCAACAATCTTTAAAATATTTTTAATATTTTTATTTAAAACATATCTATTAATTTTAAATAAATCAAAACAACCAGAAAAAATTAAACTTTCTAAAGTTAATTTAGATAATTTATTTTTAAAATTTAAAATACAAAAATTAATAAAATCTTTAAATAAACCAAATTTATTTCTAATTTTAATTATATTCTTAATTGAATTTTTTCCTAAACCTTTAATTGCACCTAAACCATAAACAATAGAATTTTTATATATTTTAAAATAATAATCACTATAATTAATATTAGGATATATAATATTAATATTATTTTTTTTAGATTCTAATATCATTAATTTAACTTTATTAATATTATCTATATCTGTATTAATTACAGAAACAATAAATTCACATAAATAATTAGATTTTAATCAAAGAGTTTGATATGCTATAAAAGCATAAGAAACAGAATGTGATTTATTAAAACCATAACCTGAAGATTTTTTTATTAAAGAAAATATTTCTAAAGAAAAATTAACATTTATTCCTAAAATTTTTGAACCTTTTTTAAACATTTTTTTATGATATTTTATTTCTCTTTTATTATCTTTAGAACTTATTACTCTTCTTAAAATATCAGCTAAACCTAAATTATAATTAGCCAAAATTCTAGATATTTCCATAATTTGCTCTTGATATAAAATTATTCCATAAGTACATTTTAATATAGGTTTAAGAAGCTTATGATGTAATTTTTTATTAGGATAATATATTAATTCCATACCATTTTTTCTATTTATAAAATTTTCTACCATACCAGATTTTAAAGGTCCAGGTCTATACAAAGCTAATAATGCTATTATATCTTCAAAATTATCAGGTTTTAATTTTCTAATTAAATTTCTAATTCCTTTAGATTCTAATTGAAATACAGCTACAGTATTAGCATTTTTTAATAAAGAAAAACTTAATTTATCTTTTAAATATATATTATTTATATCTATATTTAATTTATAACGATTATAAATTAAATTTAAACAACTATCTATCACTGTTAATGTTCTTAAACCTAAAAGATCAAATTTAACTAAACCTATATATTCAATATCATATTTATCAAATTGAGTTATTAATTTTTTATTATCTATATCTATAAATATAGGACAATAATTATTAATATTTTTGGGAGAAATTACTATACCTCCAGCATGTTTACCTATACCTTTAATTATACCTTCTAATTTTTTAGATATATTAATTAATTTTTTAACATTTAAATTACTATTATATAATTTTTTTAATTTTATTTCTTTTAAAATAGCTTTATTAATTGTAATACCTATATTATTAGGTATTAATTTTGCTATATAATCTACAAAAGAATAAGAAAATCCTAATACTCTACCTACATCTCTTATAACAGATTTTGCAGTTAAAGTATTAAAAGTAATAATTTTAGCTACACATTTTTCTCCATATAACTTTTCAATATGACAAATAACTTTATCTCTTTTATTCATACAAAAATCTATATCAAAATCAGGAATAGATATTCTTTCTAAATTTATAAATCTTTCAAAAATTAAATCATATTTTATAGGATCAATTTCTGTTATATTTAATAAATAAGCTATTAAAGAACCAGCTCCTGAACCTCTACCTGGACCAACAGGTATTTTATTATATTTAGCTCATTTAACAAACTCCATAACTATTAAAAAATAATTTGATAAATTAACTTTTTTAATTACATATAATTCTTTTTTTAATCTAAGTAAATATTTTTTAAATAAAATTTTACTTAATTTTAATTTTTTTAAACTATTAATAGTTAAATTTTTAATATATATATTAGAATTTAAATTATTTTTAATATTAAAAATAGGTAATATTAATTTTTTTTTTTTAATAATTAAATTACATCTTTTAGCAATTTGAACACTATTATACAAAACTTCAGGAATATCAGAAAATATATTTAACATTTCATTTTCTGTTTTTAAATACTGATGTTCAGTATAATTAATATAATTTGCTACTTTCTTTAAATTACAATTATAAAATATAGATGAACGTATTTTATGTAAATAATAATCTTTTTTGTTAATAAATAAAACTTTATTAGTAGCAACTACAGGTACTTTAATATAATAAGATAAATTTAAAATATCATTAATATAATTATTTTCATTAAAATTTAATACTCTATATATACTAAAATAAATTCTATCATTTAAAATTTTTTTTCAAAATAAAATAATTTTTTTTATTAAATTAAAATTATTAAAAATATAATATTTACCTATACAACTATATTTATCAAAATAAAATAAAAATATTAAACCTTTATTATATTTTATCAAATATTTATAATAAATAAAATTTTTCTCTAAATTAGATATATTATTCAAAATAAAAAATTTAGAAGTTAATTTCATTAAATTTTTATAACCTTTTTTATTCATTACCAATATAGTAACTAAATGAGATTCTTTATTGATACCTTTTTTATAATATATATAAATATCTATACCTATTAAAGGTTTTATTCCATTAAAATAACATTTATTTACAAATTTTATTGTACCTGAAAGACTATAAAAATCTGTTAAAGAAATACAACAAATTTTAAATTTTAAAACTTTTTTTAATAATAAATCAATTTTACATAATCCATCTCTTATAGAATAATCACTATGTAAATTTAAATGTATAAATTTAGGACTCATAAAATAAAATAGTTAAATTAAAATAATAAAATAAAAAATAAATATAAATTTTTTTTAATAAATATTATTATTTATATAGAATTTAAAATAATTAAAATTATCATCTAAACTTTTTATTATAGGTAAATTATAAGATAAATTTAAATATCCTAAAGGTGTTAAAATTTTAAATAAAATTCCTGAAGAAATTTTAAAAAAATTAATATTATTATAAAAATTAAAATTCTTATTTAAAAAACCAAAATTTAAATAAAATAAAATTTTAAAATAATTATAAAAAATATTTTTAAAAATAATTTTATTAATATCTAAATCAATATTAAAAAAAAATAAACTATTATTATTAAAATTATTAAATATATTTTTAAAATTAAAATTATTATTATTATTTAATTCAAATAAATTTTTAAAATTAAAACCTTTTAAATAATTATTGTTTAATTTTAAATAAAAATATTTATTATCAACATTATTAAATATTTGATAAAAAATATTTATAAAAAAAAATATATTATTATTTTTTAAAAAATTTAAATTTTTTTTAAATATAAAATTATAAAAATAATTATATTTATTAAATAAAGATAAAGAAATTTTGCTTTTTAAATAAATATAAAAATTTTTTTTTAAATAAAAATTATTTAATTTATTAATTATAAAATTATTATTTAAATATAAAATGCTATTATTATTTAAATTAAAAAAATTTCTTAAATTTAAAAAATTATAACTATACATTTTATTAATATATTTAATACTAAATTTATAAATAATATTTTTTAAATTAAATAATATAAATGTATTAATACCATAAAAATTTTTATAAAATAAATTATTAAATAATATTTTTTTATTTATTTTAATAATATTATAAAAAAACTTATTATTTAAACAAATATTTTTAAATAAATTAAAAACTAAATTTAAACTACTATAATTAATTTCATTTTCTTTAGAAATATTTAAAAAAATTTTATTATTTAATTTTAAAATATTTCTTTTAGATAAAATAAATTGATAATTAAAACTACCTAATTTATTAAGACTAAAATCAAAATTAAAAATATTGTTTTTATATTTTAAATCAAAAATAATATTTAAATTATTTTTATAAAAATAAATATATTTATTTATATTATCTATAAAATTAATATTTTTAATATTAAAAAATAACTTATCATATAAATATTTATTAAAAATATTTTTATTAACATTTAATATATTAAAATTTAATAAATCATAATAATATAAATTATTTAATATAATATTTTTAATATTAAAAATTTTTTTAAATTTAAAATAAATTAAAACAAATAATTTATTTTTATAAATTTTTTCCATTTTTAAATTAATAATAATATTTAAATATCCTTTTTTTTTAAAATAAAAATTAATTTTATATATTAAAGATCTCAATGATATATTATTAAAATATAAATTATTTTCTAAAAATTTATACCTAAATTTATTTAATAAAAAATTAAATTTTGGTATATTACTTAATATTAATAAATCTTTAAAAAAATACCTATCATATTCTTTAATATATATATTTATATTAAAAAAATTTTTATATATTAATTTTTTTTTTATTATTATATTAACATTAAAAAAACCATAATTAAAATATATATTTTTAATATAATTTAAATTAAATAAAAATTTTTTTTTATTTAAAACTTTACATAAATATAAATTTTTTAATACATATGAAAATAAAAAATTATTATTATTAAAAAATTTACCACCATATATATTTAATTTATTAATATAAATATAATTTTTATTAATATAAATATTTAAATTAATAAAATTATTAAATATAATTTTATTTATATATATATTTATATAGTAAAATTTATATTTTTTAATTAAAAATTTTCTTAAATTTAACAAAAAAATATTATTAAAATAGTAATTTTTTTTAATATAAAAATAATTTAATAAACTTAATATATATTTTTTATCATAATATAAAAAATTATCTTTTAAAAATATATTATTTATAATATATTTTTTTTTAAGAAAAATATATAAATTATATTTATATTTAAAAACTTTAATAAAAGAAAAAATATTTATGTTATATAAAAAATTAAATATATTTTTAATATTAATTAAAAATAAATTATTTTTAAATTTACTATTTAATAAATTAAAATATATAGAATTATTATTATAATTAGAAAATATATATAATTTTTTATATATTAAATTTTTAGAAAAAACAAAATTTAAATTAAAAAAAAATAATAGTATAATAAATATATTAATAATCATAAAAATTTAATACATATATATATTTTAAATAAAATATAAATTAATTTAAAATATTTTTTTTTTTTTTGTTAAAATTTAATATTAATAAATTAATATAATTTAAAGTAATTTTATCTAATTTATTAATTAAAATATTATTATCATTTTTACTTAATATATTACTTTTTAATAAATTAATAAACTTTTTTCTAAAAAAACACCTAATATTTCTAATATTTATTTTAAATAACTCTAATTGTTTTTTTAATAAATTTAATATATTTCTTCTATAATCTTCAGTAATAATAGGTAAATTAATTATTATGTCATCACCATCTAAATTAGAGGTTATATTTAAATTTAAACTTTCAATTACATTTCTAACTTTATTTTTAATATTTTTATCAAATAAAGAAATTTTTAAACTATTATTATCATTTACTACTATATTAATTAATTTATTTAATTTAATATTATTACCATAATAATTAATACATAAATTATAAATTAAATTTAAATTAATATTATTATTTACATTAAAATCAGATATTTTATTATTAAAATTAACCAAACAATCATTCATCTTATTATTTATATCATTTAAAAAATCATTTAACATATAATTTATACACTCCATATTAATTAATCATCTAAAAAACCACGTAATATATCAGATCTACTAGGATGACGTAATTTTCTCAAAGCTTTAGCTTCAATTTGTCTAATACGTTCTCTAGTAACATCAAATTGTTTTCCAACTTCTTCTAAAGTATGATCACTATTCATATCTATACCAAAACGCATTCTTAACACCTTAGCTTCCCTAGGAGTTAGGCTAGATAATATATTATTAGTAACAGATTTTAAACTATCTGAAGTAGCAGAATCTAATGGTAATTCTAAAGAAGAATCTTCAATAAAATCTCCTAAATGCAAATCATCATCATCATTAATAGGAGTTTCCATAGATATTGGTTCTTTAGAAATTTTTAATATTTTACGTATTTTATCCTCAGAAATTAACATTCTATTAGATAATTCTTCTGTAGTAGGTTCCCTACCTATTTCTTGTAAAATTTGTCTAGAAATTCTATTTAATTTATTAATTGTTTCAATCATATGAACAGGTATTCTTATAGTTCTAGCTTGATCTGCTATTGATCTAGTAATAGCCTGACGTATTCACCAAGTAGCATAAGTAGAAAATTTATAACCTCTTTTATATTCAAATTTATCAACAGCTTTCATTAATCCTATATTACCTTCTTGAATTAAATCTAAAAATTGTAATCCTCTATTAGTATATTTTTTAGCTATAGATATTACTAATCTTAAATTAGCTTCTACCATTTTTTTTTTAGAATTTTTAATATTTAATTTACTTTTATTTATTAATTTATTAATTCTTAATATATTATTAATATTTAATCCATTTTTTATCTCCAAATTATTTAAACATTTAATTATATTTAAAATATTTAATTTAAATTTTATTAAATTTAAAGATCAAAATTTATTCATTTTAATAGCTTTAAATAATCAAATATTATTAAAATAATACTTAGAAAATAAACTAATAAAAATATTTTCAGGCATAAAACTTTTTTTAATACAAATATTAATTATATTATCTTTTAATATAAATATTTTTTTTAATATATCTTTAAATTTCAATAATAATAAATTAAATATTTTAGGAGATAATTTAAAAGTCATAAAAATACTAATTAATTTATTAATTTCAAATTTAGTATAAGGATGTTCAAAATTATATTTTTTAATAAATCTATTAACTTTATTATTTTGATAAATTAAATATTCAAATTTTTTATCTATTAAAAATTCATTAATTTTATTAATATCAACACTTATAATATCAAAATTATTAAAATTCTTTAAATATAAATTAAAATTATTATAATATTTATTATTAAATATAATATTATAATTTCTTTTATAATCAATATAACCAATAATTAAATCAGATATTTTCTTTTTTTTTTTTTTTACTAAATTATATTCATTTAGAAAATATTTTATTAAATATAAATTTTTAGATAAATTAAATTGTATATTATTAATATTAAACTCTATTTCTTTAGAAATATTAATTTCATCTTCTCTAGTTAATAATTCAATATTACCCATTTCTTTCATATACATTTTTATTGTATCAATATTTTTATTATCAATATTTTTTTTAGATAAATTAATTATCTTATTTTCAGAATTATTAATATTTTTATTTAACAATAAATTATTTAATTTATAATTATCATAATCATCTATTACAGTAACACCTAAATTATTTATTGTTTTAACTATTTTTAAATATTTATTAGTACTTATTTTTTTTAAAAATGATAATTTTTTATTAATTTGAGAATAAGTTATATATCCATTTTTTTTATTTTCAGAAACTAATAAATATATTTGAGATTTTATTTTTTTTTTCATATTAAAATAAATAATTATAAATAAATAAAAAAAATTAAAAATTTAATTTTTTTAATTTAATTAAATTTCATATTTTTATTTTTTGATTTAAACTTAATTCATATAAATTATTATTATTAATTAATAATTTTTTTAATATATTTTTAATAATAAATAATTTTAATTTAATTAAAGCATCATTAAATATTAAATTACAATTAATTTTTTTAGGAAAATAATTTCATAAAAATAATTTAATTAAATAAATTTTTATATTAGAATTTTTATACTTATATAAAATTTCATATATAGTAATATTTTTATTATTAATACATAAATTAACAATATCCAAAAATAATAATAAACCTGGAATAATATTTTTATTTATAAACAATTTATCATATAAATTAACATTATAAGATAAATAAGGATATTTTAATAATAAACTTATTAAACATCTTATTATAGTAATTTTAACTTTTTTATTTTTTTTATTTGTTTTTAATAATAAATACTTTTCTAAAAATTTATCATTTAATATTCCTATTTTATTACTAATTTTTAATCTAAAATAATTTTTTATTATAGGACAATTTATTTTATATATAATAGGCATCAAAGAAGATATAAAATGAATTTGTTCAGTATATGTATATAAATTATTAACTGAAAAAACTTTAAATATTACATCAAAAATAGATAACGCATTATTAATTCTATTTTCAAATAATATTTTACCTTCTTTTCTAATTAAAGAATCTGGATCTTCACCTATAGGTAAAAAAATAAAAAAAAACATTTTATTTTCATTTACATAAGAAATTAATAAATAAATTATATTTTTTATAAATGAATAATCAGATTTATCACCATCAAAACAAAATATTATTTTATTAGTATAAAAATATAAAATATCTATTTGATATTTAGATATATTAGAACCTAATAAAGCTACACTATAATTAATTCCATATTTAGATAACATAATAACATCTATATAACCTTCAACAACTAAAATTTTATCTAATTTATTATTATTTTTAATAATATTAAATAAATTAAATAAACATTTACTTTTAGTAAAATAAATATTATTACTAGAATTTATATACTTACAAAAAAATTTATTATTAAATAAACATCTTCCACCAAAAGCTATAATATTACCTTTTAAATCATAAATAGGAAATACTATTCTATTATATAACCTATCTAAAAAATTACCATTTTTATCTTTAATTAAAAAACCTAATTTGAATAAAAATTTTTTATATTTTTTATTTAAATTATATATAAATTTATTAACTAAAATATTTCATGAAAAACCTATAGAAAAATTATGTATACTTTTATAATCTATATTTCTACTTATAAAAAATTTTTTAATATAATTAATATTTAAATTAAAAAATAAAGACTTAATATAAATTTTATTAAAATTTAAAGTTAATTTAAAATATAATTCTCTTTTTTTATCATAATTAATATTACAATTAAAATTATAATTTTCAATAGATATATTATTAATATTACATAATTCTTTTATAGCATCAATAAAATTATAATTATTAATTTTCATTAAAAAACTAATTACATTACCATATGATTTACACCCAAAACAATAAAAATATTGTTTATGTTTATTAATAATAAAAGAAGGATTTTTTTCTTCATGAAAAGGACAAAATGATTTATAATAATTACCTATTCTAAAAATAGATATTTTAGATGAAATAATATTGACAATATCTGTTATAGATAATAATTTATCAATAAACAAACGAGAAATATATGACATAAAAAAATAAAAATAAAATATTTTAAAATTTTATCTTTTATAAATTCTATCATTAAAATTTTTCTTTATACGTCTTTTTATAGCCGAAGCTTTAGCTCTTTTTCTTTTAGTAGTTGGTTTTTCATAAAATTCTCTTTTACGAATTTCAGTTAAAATACCAGATTTCTCACAAGATCTTTTAAATCTTCTTAAAGCCATATCAAAAGGTTCATTATCTTTAATTTTAATAAAAGGCATAAATTAAGATTCCTATAATAAAAAATTAAATTTAAATAAATTAAAAATTTTAAATATATAATATTATTATTATATAATAATTTAAAAAAAAAATAAATATATGATAATACTAGGAATAGAAACTTCATGCGATGAAACAGCATTATGTATATATAAAAAAAATAAAATAATAAACAAAATATTTAGTCAAAATAAAATAAATAATAAATATAAAGGAATAATACCTGAAATAGCATCAAAATACCATTATAAAAAAATAATATACTTATTTAAAAAAATAATAAAAAAATCAAAAATAAAAATTAAAAATATAAAATTAATTGCATATACTGCAGGTCCAGGATTACCAAATTCATTAATAATAGGTACAACTTTGGCTAAAACTTTATCTTTAATTTATAAAATACCATCTATACCTATAAATCATATTGAAGGACATATTATGTCAATAATGCTAAAAAAAAAAAAACCTAAATTTCCTTTTATATCATTAATAACATCAGGCGCAAATACTTTACTATGTATAATTAAAAATTTTAATAAATATAAAATTATTGGAAAATGTTTAGATGATTCAGCAGGAGAAGTATTTGATAAAATATCTAAATTTCTTAAATTAAAAAAAATAGGTGGTAAATATATATCTAAAATAGCCAAATATGGAAAAATAAACTTAAATTTTCCTAAACCATTAATAAAAAAAAATAATTTAAATTTTAGTTTTTCTGGATTAAAAACACATATAAAAAATTATATTAATAATAACAAAATAAATTTTAAAAAAAAATCTAATATAGCTTTATCATTAGAAGAATGTATAACAGATATATTTATATATAAAATAAAAAATGCATGTAAAAAATATAATATTAATAAAATAAGTATTGTTGGGGGTGTAAGTAAAAATAAAAAATTAAGAAAAAAAATAAAAAATTTAAAAAAAAAAAAAATAAATATATATTTATGTAATAAAAAATTTTGTACTGATAATGCAACAATGATAGCATATACAGCATCAAAAAAAAATATAAAAAAAATAAAAAAAACATTAAAAATAATTATAAAACCAAAATGAAAAATTAATGAAAAATTTTAATTTTTTTTAAAAAATTATTTATTTTAATTAAACGTAAATTATATATATTTTTTTTTATATTTTTTTTATTAACAAAATTAATAAATTTATAATAATTGATATTATTTAATAAATTAAATATTTTATATAAATTATTTTGTAAAAAAATTAAAATATTTTTATTTTTAAAATTAAATTTAATTAAAATATCAATTACTTTTAAAATATTAAACAAAATACTTAAATTATTAAATATATTTGCTTTATAAAAAATATCTAATATAAAAATAGATTTTTTTTTTTTTTTATAAAAAAAAATATCTTTTAATATAAAAAAAATTCTACTAAATAAAACAAAATATTTACTAGGTAAATGAAATCTTAAACAAAAATTTCTTATTTTATTAAATGTAAATTTATAATATATAAAATATTCATCTGAAAAAATAGTTTTATAAAAAAAAAAACATAAAAAAACAAAATTTAAATCTAAATTATATTTAAAAAAATCAACTTTTTTAAAAAATAAATAAAAATAAAATTTATATTTAAAATTATTAAAAACAAAAAATAATTCAGGAAAAATTATATTTAAAGCATTACAATCATTTAATATAACAAAAAAAAAAAAACAATATTTATAAGATAAAACTTTTTTCAATTCTATTCATATTCTTTCAGGAGAAATATTAACTAATTCATTATTAAAAACTATTTTCTTCATTAATATGAAAGTATCAAAATTAATCCTAAATTTATAATCAAATAAATAAGAATAAAATCTAGCTATTCTTATTAATCTTAAAGGATCATCTTGAAAATAAATAGAAACATGTCTAATAATTCTATTTTTTATATCTAAAATACCTTTAAAAGGATCATAATAATTTCCATAACAATCCATAGCAATTGCATTTATAGTTAAATCTCTTCTATATAAATCATCTTTTAAAGAAATTTTATTTGAATAATTACATTTAAATCCTTTATATCCTAAACCAATTTTCTTTTCTTTACGTGCTAAAGCATATTCTTCTTTAGTAATAGGATGAATAAAAACTGGAAAAATTTTTCCTACAGATTTATAACCTAAATTAATCATTTTATTATAACTAGAACCTACAACTACTCAATCTTTATCTGTAGAACTTTTTATTTTTAATAACTTATCTCTAACAAATCCCCCTACTAAATATATTTTCATTTTTTATATTTTAAATAATAATATTTAATATTAAATTTTTATTTAAAATTCTATTTCTAATTTTTTTTAAAGCCAATATAATTGGTTTATCTAATTTTTTTATATTAAATTTTTTATTATATAATTGTATATGTCTTGATAAAAAAGATGTAATTAAAATCAAATCAAACTTATTATTTACATTTTTAATAGATTTTTTCATATTTAAATAAATCATTAATAAAACCCTATATTTATATATACATATATATTATATTAAAATTAATAATTTTAAAATATTTATTTATTTAAATCAAAAACATTATTATAAAATATTTTTGAATATAAAACATTATATTTTGACAATTTATGATTTAATAAAATATTATTTAAAGAATCTCAACTTAAAACTTCATTTAAATATATTTCTACTTTTTTAATTATATTAGGTATAATAGGATATAAATAAATAGATATAACTCTAAAAATATTAATTATTGTAGTACAAAACATATGTAATTTATTAAAATTATTATTAAAAAAATATCAAGGTTTATTATCATTAATATATTTATTAACAATATCAAATAATATATTTATTTCTAACAATATTTTAGAATAATTAAAATTTAAATACAAATCATTTATTTTATTTTTTTTATTTAAAAATAAATAATAAAATTTATAATCTCATAACTTATTAGATAAAATATTATTAAATTTATTTTCTAAAAAAGTTGAGTTTCTAGAAGCAATATTTACAAATTTATTAACTAAATCTGAATTTATTTTATTAATAAAATTTCTAAAACAAAAATTAATATCACATACATTACTAGACAATAAACTAGCAAAATAATATCTTAAACTATCTGAATCAAAATAATTTAACCATTTACAAATAGTAATAAAATTTCCATAAGATTTAGACATTTTAATATTATTTACTAAAATATGACCATGAACTATTATATTAGTAGGTTTTCTATAATTAAAAATTTCTAAAATACAAGGTCATAATATACCATGAAAATATAATACATCTTTACCAATAAAATTATATATTTCATAATTACTATTTAAATTTCAAAAATTATAAAATAATATTTTATTATTATTTTTAATACAAAATTTATAAAATAAACTTATATAACCTAATAAAGCATCAAATCAAACATAAAAATATTTTTCATTTATAATATTACTAGGAATTCTAAAACCAAAATAAGGCTTATCTCTAGAAATATTTCAATCAAATAAATTATCAGTACTTAAAAAATTAATTAATTGATTTAAAATACATTCATTTAATTTTATATTTTTTAATCAATCTAAAATATTATTTTTAAATCTAGTAATATTTAAAAATAAATTTTTTGAATTACGTAATATAGGAATACTATTACTAATTATAGATTTAGGTTTTAATAAATTTAAAGAATTATAAAATCCACCACATATATTACAATTATCACCATACTGGTTATTACTTTTACATTTAGGACATATTCCTATTAAATATCTATCAGGTAAAAAAATTTTCTTTTTAATATCATAATACTGTAATATATTTTTAATATATAATAAATTATTTTTATTACATTTTTTTATTAAATTGATTAAAAATAACTTATTATATTTACTATTAGTATTATAATAAATATCATGAATAATATTAAATTTAAAAAATTGATTTTTATGAGAAATAAAATTTTCATATATCATATTTTTTATATTAATATTTAATTCTTTAGATTTTAATAAAACAGCAGTACCATGAGAATCATCAGAAGACATAAAATAAACATTATTACCTAATAATCTTTGATACTTAACTCATATATCTGCCTGTATATGTTCTAAAATATGACCTAAATGAATAGGACCATTAGAATAAGGAAAAGCACATGTAACTAATATATTTTTTTTCATTTAAAAAAAAAATTATTCAATAATTTAAATATCGGCAAGGGAGGATTTGAACCTCCGACCTACTGGTCCCAAACCAGTTGCGCTACCAAACTGCGCTACTCACCGAAAAGGTGGTTAATGGGAATCGAACCCATGACAACTGGAACCACAATCCAGTGCTCTACCTACTAAGCTATAACCACCATATATTAATTAAATATTATATAAAAATTTTAAAAAAAAAACTACTAAATTATATATAATAAATTATTTAAATAATTAAGATCCTTTCATCATTTCAAAAAATTGATTATTAGTTTTAGTCATTAATAACTTTTTTATTAAAAATTCCATAGAATCTATTTCATTCATTGGTTGAATAATTCTTCTTAAAATTCATATTTTCTTTAACTCATTTGAAGATGTTAATAACTCTTCTTTTCTAGTACCTGACCTATTATAATCTATCGCAGGAAATATTCTTTTTTCAGATATTTTTCTTGATAAATGTAATTCCATATTACCAGTACCTTTAAATTCTTCATAAATAACTTCATCCATTTTAGATCCAGTATCTATTAAAGCAGTAGCTATTATTGTTAAACTACCTCCTTCTTCAATATTTCTAGCAGCACCAAAAAATCTTTTTGGTCTATGTAATGCATTAGAATCAATACCTCCAGTTAAAATCTTACCAGATGCAGGAACAACAGTATTATACGCTCTAGCTAATCTAGTAATAGAATCTAATAATATAATAACATCTTTTTTATGTTCTACTAATCTTTTAGCTTTTTCTATAACCATTTCAGCAACCTGAACATGTCTAGATGGAGGTTCATCAAAAGTAGAAGCTATAACCTCACTTTTTTTTACTAAACGATTCATTTCTGTAACTTCTTCTGGTCTTTCATCAATTAATAATATTATTAAAATACAATCAGGATAATTATTATTTATACTTCTAGCTATATTTTGTAATAATATAGTTTTACCAGCTTTAGGAGGTGCTACTATTAAACCTCTTTGTCCTTTACCTATAGGAGCAGATAAATCTAAAACTCTAGCAGTAATATCTTCATAAGATCCATCACCTATTTCCATATATAATCTATTATTAGCATGTAAAGGTGTTAAATTTTCAAATAATATTTTATTAATAGAATTTTCTGGTTTATCATAATTAATTTTATTAACTTTTAATAAAGCAAAATAACGTTCTATTTCTTTAGGTGGTCTAATTTTACCAGTTATAGTATCACCAGTTCTTAAATGAAATCTACGTATTTGACTAGGAGAAACATATATATCATCAGGTCCAGCTAAATATGAACTATCAGAAGATCTTAAAAAACCAAAACCATCTTGTAAAATTTCTAGAACTCCATTTCCAAAAATATTTTCACCACTTTTAGTATGTTGTTTTAAAATAGAAAAAATTATATCTTGTTTACGCATTCTAATTAAATTTTCTAATCCAATTTTTTTTCCTAAATTAATTAATTCAGAAATAGACATACTTTTTAATTGCGTAAAATTCATAATATATATTATAACTAACTATCAATTAAAATTTTAATAAAATTTAAAAATATAATTAATTTATTCCATTAGAATTTAAAAAATTTATTATATCTAATTTACTTAAAAGACCTATTTTTTTACTTAATAATATACCATTTTTAAATAATATTAAAGTAGGTACACTAGTAATATTATATTTATTAATTACTATATTATTTTTATCTATATTTATTTTAATAAATTTAATTTTATTAACATAAATATTAAAAACATCTTTAAAAATATTAGAAAACAATTTACAAGGACCACATCATTTTGCTCAAAAATCTACTAAAACATATCCATTATATTTTATAACTTCTTTATTAAATAAACTATCAGTTATATCTAAAATTTTATTCATAAAAAAAATTCCTCAAAATAAATAATAATTATTTTACTATATTTTAATTTTTTTTTAAATAAATAAAATATTTAATATAAATAAAAATATAAAAATAAAAAAATTAATGTAAAATAAATATTTAAAATAACAAAAAATAAATGCAAAATAAAAATGTTAAATATATTTAAATTTAAAAAAAAAATTTTAAAAAAAATAATAAATATAAATAAATTAAAAAAAAAAAAAAATAAAAAATATTTTTGAGTAGATATTATAAATCCAACTGAAATAGAAAAATTAAATATAAAAAAAATATTTAATCAAAAAATAATTAATAATTTAAAATTAATTAATATTGAGTCTTCAGCAAGATTTTTCGAAGACAAAAATGGATTACATATACATTCATTTTTTTTTGAAAAAAATAAAGAAGACTATATGAAAATACATACAGTTGCTTTTACATTAAAAAATAATAAATTATATTCATTAAGAGAAAAAAATTTAAAAATATTTAATATATATGAAAATAGAATATTAAATCAAAAAATAATATGTAAAAATATATATAAATTATTATTAGATATATTTGAAATAAAAATAGAACAATTAGCTAATGAAATAGAAATTATATCAAAAGATCTAGAAACTTTAACTTCAATAATATCAATAGATAAAAATAATAATGAATTTAATGTATCAATATTAATTTTATTTAAAAAAGAAGATATAACTTCTAAAATTAGAATATGTTTAATAGATACAAAAAGAGCATTAAAATTTCTAATACGTAAAATAAATTTTAATGATATACAAATAAAAATAATTAAAGAAATAATAACAGATATAGAATCTTTACTATCTTACAATGAATCATTATTTCAAAAAATAAATTTTTTAATACAAGCTGCAATGGGATTTCTAAATATAGAACAAAATAATATATTAAAAATATTTTCAATAATATCTGTAATATTTTTACCACCTACTTTAATATCATCAATATATGGAATGAATTTTAAATACATACCAGAATTAAACTGACATTATGGATATCCAATAACAATTTTAATGATATTTATATCTGGATTAATACCATATATATATATTAAAATGAAAAAATTAATTTGAATAAATGATAATAAAAATATTAATAAAAATAAATTTCGAAAAATATAATGATAATAAATAGCAAATTTAATATAGGACAAATTGTTGTACATAAATTATTAGGATTTTTAGGAATAATTATAGATATAGATCCAATATATTCATTTAAAAATAAAAATATAAAAAATAATAAAAAAAATAATCCATGATATCATGTATTAATAGAAGATAATAACGGTAATTATATACATATATATTTAGAAGAATATCAATTATATTGAAAAAAAATAGAAAAATATGAAAAATCATCTTTAAATAATATTTATAAAATTATAAATAAAAATAAAATTAATAAAAATTAAAAAATACATTATTTACAATATTTAAATAAAAAATGAAAAAATTTATAATAAAAGCAAAATATAGATATAAATTAGGAACACAAAATAGTAAAAAAATAAGAAAAAAAAATTATATACCATCAATAATATATAATAAAAATAAAAAAAATATAAACATAAAAATTAAATATAATTCAATATGAAATATAATTAAAAACAAAAAAAAAATTAAAAATATAATAATAATTATTGATATAAAAAAAAAAAAAATTATATGTAAAATAAAAGAAATACAAAAACATCCATTTAAAAATAAAATATTACATATAGATTTCATAAGATAAATGGGTCGTACAGGATTCGAACCTGTGACCAATTGATTAAAAGTCAACTGCTCTACCTACTGAGCTAACGACCCAGTTTAATAAAAAATATAAATATTATTATATAATTATATATAAATAAAATCAATAAAATATAAATAATTTAAATAAATAATAAAAAAATTTAAATGAATAAACTTTCAATAAAAAATAAAGTTAAAAATTTAATAAAAAAAAAAAAAAATTTTTTAATAGGATATAGTGGAGGATTAGATTCAACAGTATTACTTTATATAATAAAAAAAATTAAAAAAAAAAATGTAAGAGCAATACATATAAATCATAATTTAAATAATAAATCTATAAAAATAGAAAAACATTGTATAAATTTTTGTAAAAAATTAAAAATACAATTAATAATTAAAAAAATATATAAAAAATATAAAAAAAATTTAGAAAATAATTTAAGAAAAAAAAGATATAGTTATTATAAAAAATACATAAAAAAAAAAGAAATATTACTAACTGCACATCATAAAAATGATAATTTAGAAACTATTATTTTATATTTAATAAGAGGATGTGGAATTAAAGGATTAACAGGAATAAAAAAAAAAAAAAAAATAAATAATTTAAACATTATAAGACCATTAATTAATATAGATAAAAAAGAAATTAAAAGATATGCTATAAAAAAAAAAATTAAATGAATAGAAGATATAGAAAACAAAAATCTAAAATTAGATAGAAACTTTCTAAGAATTAAAATATTACCAATAATAAATAAAAGATGACCATTTTTTATATCATCAATAATAAGAAATTCAAAAATATGTAAAAATCAAAATAAATTAATAAAATACTTAATGAAAAAAAAAATTAAAAAAATAATAAAAAATAAAATAATTAACATAAAAAAAATAATAAAATTAAAAAAAGAAGAAATTATAATAATATTAAGAAAATTTATAAATTTAAATAAACAAAAAGTACTTTCATATAAATTAATTAATTTACTTATAAAAAATATTAAAAAAAATAAAAAAAAAGAATATTTTCAATTAAACTTTAAAAAATTTAATATAAATAAATATAAAAATAAACTTTATTTAAGTAAAAAAATAAATAAATTAAAAAATAAAAAAATTTTATGAAATAAAAAAAATAAATATATAAAATTACCTAATAAAATTGGAATATTATATATAAATAAAAAAAACAAAAAAAAATATAAATATAAAAATAAAATAAGAAAACCTTATAAAAATGAAAAAATATATATAAAATTTAAAATAAAAAAAAAAATACAAATATATAAAAAAAAAAAAAAAAAAATTAAAAAAATATGACAAGAATATAATATATTACCTTGAGAAAGAGAATTTACTCCAATAATATTTTATAATAAAAAACCTATATTAAGTCCAAATTTATTTGTAACTAAATATGGTAAATATAAAAAAAAAAATTGAAATATAATATTTAAAAAAAATTATTAATTTTTAATATATTTAAATAATAAAAAATCAAAAATTTTATTTATATTTATAAATTGATTTAATTTATTAAATCTATCTCTAAATTCAATTAAGTTATTTAACAATAATCTTTCACTAATAATTATAATATTAGGAATACCTATATATTCAAAATCATTTATCATATTACCAAAATATATATCTCTATTTTCTATTAATACTTCAATTTTATTTTTAATTAAAAATCTATATATTTTAAAAGATAAATTATAAACAATTTTAATATTATACATATTAATTGGTATAATACCTATTTTAAAATTAGATATAGATAAAGGTAATATTAATTTTCCTGAAATACTATAACTCTCAATTAAACTAATAAAAATACGAAAAACACCTATACCATAACATCCCATAAATATATCATTATTATTATTATTAAAAAAATTTGAATAATAATTAGATAATTTAAAAACATGTGCAATTTCCATTGATTTTTTTTCTTTAAATAAATCTAAATATTTACATTTATCTACAAAAAAACTATAATTTTTTTTTATATCAACAAAATTTGAAACATTAATATGTAAAATTCAATTAACATTTTTAAAAATATAATTATTTAAATTAGAACCTATTAAAAAATTTTTATAATTTATTAAAAAATTATCTGCTATTATTCTAAAATTAAAACCAAATGGTCCTAAAAATATATAATTTATATTAAAAATATTTAAAATATCCTTTTTATCTAAAATTTTTATTTTAATGCATAAAGGATATAATTTTTTAACTTTATTTAAATCTATTTTATTATAATAAGCAATTAATAATATTAAAAAAATTATTTTACTTCTAAAAAAAATTTTCAATATATAAGTTTTAACAAAATTAAAAAAATTAACTTTATTAATAAAACTATCTTTTTTATTTATATATAAATACTTTAAATTATTTAAATAAATATTTTTATTTTTAAATTTATAAAATATTTTATTATATATAATTTTATTAATTAATATATTATTTTCACCATAATTAGATAAAACATGAAATTCATGTGAATAACTACCACCTATTTTACCACATTTAGCTTTTTTATAAAAAATATTTAAACCAAGTAAATTAAATATTTTTTTATAAATATCAATCATTTTATAATAAATATTATTTAAACAATTTAATGATTTATGAAATGAATAAGCATCCTTCATAATAAATTCTTTACATCTAACTAATGAAAATCTAGGTCTAATTTCATCTCTAAATTTATCATTAATTTGATAAAAAATATAAGGGAAATTATTTAATAAATATTTTTCTTTAAAAAAAAAATTAGTAATAACTTCTTCATTAGTAGGAGAAATTAAAAATAATTTATTATTCCTATCATATATTTTATATAATTCATCACCATAACTTTTTAATCTACCACTTTTTTTTCATAATATTGAAGGTATGATAGAAGGTAATTTTATTTCTAAACAATTAAAATTATTCATTTCTAATTTTATTATATTAATAATATTATTAATAATCCTTAAACCATTAGGTAATATAATAAAAATACCTGAACATAATTTTCTAATAAAACCACCATTAATTAATATATTATATATATTATTATCAAATTTTTTATTTTTATTAGTAAATAAACAATAATTTTTTGTTTTCATAAATATATAAAATTATTAAATATTACAAATAAAATTACCTAAAAATTTACCACCTAAAATATGAATATGAAAATAATCAATTTCTTGACCTGAATCTTTATTACAATTAATTACTAATCTATAACCACTAATATCAATATTTTTATATTTTGCAATTTTAGAACAAACTAATAACATTTTACCTAAAATAAATATATCAGAATTATTAACATTATTAATATTTTTAATATAATTATTAGGTATTAATATTATATGAATAGGTGCCACAGGATTAATATCATTAAATGCTGTAACAAAAAAATCTCTATAAATTATATCTGATTTAATTTTTCTTTTTAAAATTTCTTTAAATATATTAATTTTATCCATAATTTTTTTTTTAATTAAATTTTTTAAATTAATTATATTTTAATAATGACATAAAAACAATTATTTGATAATATATTATTAATTTAATTTTTAATTAAAATTAAAGGTCTATAGCTCAGAGGATAGAGCACACCCCTGATAAGGGTGAGGTCAGTGGTTCAATTCCACTTAGACCTAATAAATTAAATAGGGGTATAGTTTAATTAGGTAGAACGATGGTCTCCAAAACCATAGGTTGAGGGTTCAATTCCTTCTGCCCCTGTTATTTATTTTTTATAATCTAGAAATATAAATTTTATTAATATTAATTTTTATTCAATCATTTTTTTTGATAAAATAAGGTACTTTAATAATTAAATTATTATATAACTTAACTAAATTTAATTTATTATTTTTATTTGAAATTATTGAATATACTTTAACATTTATAATATTAGGTATAATAACATTTATAGGTTTATTATTTCAAAAAATTATATTATACTTATTATTATTATGTAAAAAATATTTATTATTACTTATAATTTTTTTATCTATAACAATTTGTTTAAAATTTTTATTAATAAAATAAAAATTTTCTTTAGTTTTATATATAAAATTATATTTATAATAAAATATATTAGCAATTTTTATATTATTCAAAAATTTAAAAGTTTTATCAATTAACTTAAAATTTATTAAATTTCTTATTTTTAATCTTACAAAAGGTTTACATTTACCTGGTTTAATAAATTCTACAAATTCAATTAAATAAGGTTCATTTAAATATATAATTTTATTTCCTATAAAAAGATTATTTTTTATATTTACCATAATAATTTTTATAATTTAATACAAAACATAATATTAAAATATTATAATATAAAAAATAAAATATATAAATTATATAAAATATATATATGAAATACAAAATAGAAACAAATATAAATAAAAATATAAATAAATATGATTGTATAATTATTTTTATAAATAAAAATAATAAAATAGAATTAAAAAAATATAAAAATATTATATATAAAAAAATTAAAAATAATAATAATATTAAAAAATATAATATATATAAAATAAATAAAAAAAAAAATAAAATAAAAATTATAATAATTAAATATAAAATTAATAAAATAAATTTTAATATATTTAAAATATTAGTTAAAAAAATATTAAAAATAATAAATAATAATAAATATAAAAATTTAATATTTTTATTAAAAAATTTAAAAATAAAAAATATATACTGAAAAATATTTAATTTAATAAAAATTATTGAATATAATACATATAAATTCAATAAATTTAAAAAAAATAAAAAAAAAATAAAAACACATTTTTATTTTAACATTAAAAAAAAAAAAAAAAAAAAATATTAAATACAATATATAAATCTAAAATAATATCAAAAGCTATTAAAATAAATAGAAATATTTGTAACATGCCACCAAATATTTGTAATACAAACTATATACTAAAAAAAGCAAAAAAATTAATTAAAGGTAAAAATATTAAAATTTCATATCTAAATGAAAAAAAAATGAAAAAATTAGGTATGAATTCATATTTATCTGTAAATAAAGGATCTTTAAATAAATCTAAATTAATTAAAATAAAATATAAAAAAAAAAAAAAAAAACCAATAATAATAATAGGTAAAGGTATAACATTTGATACAGGAGGATTATGTCTTAAACCATATATTAAAATGAATGAAATGAAATTTGATATGTCTGGAGCAGCAATAGTTTTATCAATAATATATATTATTAATAAACTTAAATATAATATAAATATAATTGGAATATTATGCTGTGCAGAAAATATGATAAATAATAATTCTACTAAACCAGGAGATATAATAAAAACATTATCAAAGAAAACTATAGAAATAATAAATACTGATGCTGAAGGTAGATTATTATTATGTGATGCAATATCATACTCAAATAAATATAAACCTAAATTAATAATAACTATAGCTACATTAACAGGATCATGTATATATACATTAGGAAAAAAGATAAGTGCATTAATTACTAATAATAAAAAAATATCAAAAAGATTAATTAAAATAAGTAAAAAAATAAAAGACTATATTTGAGAATTACCTTTGTTTAAAAAATATAATAAATATATAAAATCAAATATA
Organism: Candidatus Stammera capleta; assembly: GCA_015134375.1. GTDB lineage: Bacteria > Pseudomonadota > Gammaproteobacteria > Enterobacterales > Enterobacteriaceae > Stammera > Stammera capleta_H. The sequence continues at coordinate 126,905 of CP043980.1, read as the reverse complement.
GCTGATATAAAAAATTGTAGTAATAAAAATTATGCTGACACAATTATATCAGCATGTTTTTTAAATAAATTTATTAAAAAAAACAAATGAGCACATTTAGATATAGCTGGCACAGCATCAAATAACAAAGGTTCTACTGGTAGAACAATTTATTTAATAACAAAATTTATAAAAAAATATTATAATTAAAAAATATATGAAAAATATATTAGATCTAATTAAAAAAGAAAAAAAAATATACAAATTTTGATTAAAAAAAAAATTATTTAATCCAAATAAAAATAAAAATAATAAAAATTTTTCAATAATTATGCCTCCTCCAAATATAACTGGAAATCTTCATATAGGACATGCATATCAACAAACAATTATGGATATAATTATAAGATATAAAAAAATGTCAGGATATAATACATTATGAATAACAGGTACAGATCATGCAGGAATATCAACTCAAATAGTAGTAGAAAAATATTTAAAAAAAAAAAAAATAAAATATAATAAAAAAAAATTAATTAAAGAATTATGAAAATGAAAAAAAAAATATGAAAAAAAAATAAATAAACAAAAAAAAAAATTAGGATGTAGTATTTTTTGAAAAATAAAAAATTTTACATTAAATAATAATTTTTCTAATTCAGTTAATAAAGCTTTTATAAAATTATATAAAAAAAAATTAATATATCAAAAATATAAAATAATAAATTGAGATAAAAAATTAAAAACTACTATTTCTGATTTAGAAATATATAAAAAAAAAAAAAAAATTAATAAATATTATATTAAATATAAACTTATAAATTCTAATATTATATTAATAATACCAACAACAAATATAAAATATATATTATCTAATATAGCTATATTTATTAAAAGTAATTATAAACCTTTTATAAAATTAGTTAACAAACATAAATATATAATTAATCCTATAAATAAAAAAAAAATTAAAATTTTTATATTTAATAAAAATTTAAATTTAAAAAAAAATATATATATATTAAATACAAATAAAATAAATTCAAAAAATATAAAGTTAATAAAAAAACTAAAATTAAATATAATAAATATTTTTAATAAAAAAGGAAAAATATCAAACATATTTAATATTTTCAATTATAAATTTAAAAAAATAAAAAAAATTAAAAATAAATATAAAAATTTAAATAAAAATAAAATAATAAAAATATTAAATATAAAAAAAAATATTTATAAAATAAAAAAAATAAAAAAAAAAATAAATTACAGTATTAAAACAAAAACAAAAATTATTAAAATATTAAAAAAACAATGATTTATTAAAACAAAAACACTTTCTAAAAAAGCAATAAAATATGTTAAAGAAAAAAAAATAAAATTTATTCCAAAAAAATATAAAAATTTATATTTTTATTGAATGAAAAATATTAAAGATTGATGTATATCTAGACAAATAAAATGAGGACATAAAATACCTATTTGATATGATAATAATAATAAAATATATTTAGGTAAAAATAAAAAATATATTATTAAAAAATATAATATAAATAAAAATATAAATTTAAAACAAGATAAAAATATATTAGATACTTGATTTTCATCTTCATTATGAACTTTTTCAAGTTTAGGTTGACCTAAAAAAAATAAAATATTTAATAATTTTTACCCTATAAATTTAATAGTAAGTGGATTTGATATAATATTTTTCTGAATATCTAAAATGATAATGATAACATTATCAATAATAAAAAAAAAAAAAAAATCAATAATACCATTTAAAAAAATTTTTATAACTGGTTTAATAACAGATGAAAAAGGAAATAAAATGTCTAAATCTATTGGAAATATAATAGATCCTAAAGATGTTATTAATGGAATATCAATAAAAAATTTAATAAAAAAAAGAACTAAAAATTTAATTAAAAAAAATAAAAAAAAAAAAATTATAAAATTAACAAAAAAATTTTTTCCTAATGGTATAAAAAAACATAATACAGATATTTTAAGATTAAATTTAATATCAATATCAAATTCAAAATTAAAAATAAAATTTAATATAAAAAAATTAAACGAAAGTTATAATTATTGTAATAAATTATGAAATATATCAAAATTTATATTTTTAAATATAAAAAATAAAATAAAAACTATAAAAAAAAATAAAAATAATTTAATTGACTATTGAATAATTAATAAATTAAATAAATTTATAAAAAAATATAATAAATATATAAATAATTATAAATTTAATAAAATATATATTTTATTAAAAAATTTCTTAAAAAATAAATTTTGTGATTGATATATTGAATTATTTAAATTAACTATAAAAAATAAAAAAATTAATAAAAAAAATATTAAAACTTTAAAAAAAATATATAAAAATATACTAAAATTTTCACATCCAATTATACCTTTTATAACAGAATATTTATGAAAAAAATTTAATAATTTAAATAAAAAAAATAAAAATAATAAATCTATACTTTTAAGTAAATTACCAAAAATAAAAAAATTATATAATAAAAAAAAATATATAATTTATTTTAAAATTATAAAAAAAATAATTATATTAATAAGAAAATTAAATTTAAAAAAAAAATTTAATATATATATATATAATAGTAAAATAGAAATAAAAAAAAATATTATTAATAATATTTATTTAATTAAAAATAATAATAATAATAATTTAAATAAAATAAAATTTAAAAATTATAAAAATATTATAAAAAATAAAAATATATTTAATTTATATAAAAATATAAATTTAAAAATCAAAATATTAAAAAGCGAATAACGGGATTCGAACCCGTATCTTTAGCTTGGAAGGCTAATATAATAAACCTTTATACAATATTCGCAATAACAATAATAATTAATGGTGGGAGAAGGATTTGAACCTTCGAAGTCAATGACAACAGATTTACAGTCTGTCCCTTTTAACCACTCAGGAATCCCACCTATATCTATATTAATTAAAATGCCGGCTACCGGAATTGAACTGGTGACCTACTGATTACAAGTCAGTTGCTCTACCTACTAAGCTAAGCCGGCATAAAAATTAATGGAGTTAAGCGGAATTGAACCGCTAACCTTCTGCTTGCAAAGCAGAAACTCTACCAATTGAGCTATAACCCCAAATATAAATAAAAAAAAAAAATAAAATATTATAAAAATTATTATACTATAAAAAATATATAAAAACTATTTATAATAAAAATTTATTTATAATATTTTTTAAATTTTAAAATATTTAAATAATCTATATATATATTTCTCTTATTAATATAGAATAAATATTTATCTAAAATATTTAAATTTTTATATTTTAATATTTTTTTTTCAATTTTTTTTTTTTTTTTTTTTATTAAATTTTTATTTATATCTCTATAATTTATTAATTTATCAGTAACTAACATAATTTTATTATTTTTAAATTCTAATAAACCATTAATTATAAAAAAAAATTTATATTTTTTTTTATAATTTAATAACAAAATACTTTTATCAATATAACATAATAATGGAGTATGATTATAATATATTTCTAATCCAATATTTAGTAACTTTAAATTATATATATATAATTCAAATAATATATAAAATTTATTTAAAATACAAATTTTAAATTTATTCATAATATAAAATTAATTTTTTAAAATATCTTTAATTTCACCTATCATATAAAATAAATTCTCATTATAATTATCATATTTACCATTTAATATATCTTTAAAATCTTTAATACTTTTATCTATAGTTACATATTTACCTTTTAAATTAGTAAATATTTCACTTACATAAAAAGGTTGAGATAAAAATTTTTGTATTTTTCTAGCTCTAGATACTAATAATTTATCTTCTTCTGATAATTCATCAATACCTAAAATAGAAATTACATCTTTTAATTGCTTATACTTTTGTAATATATTTTTAACAGATTGAGCAACATTATAATGTTCTTCACCAACAATATCTGGAGTTAATTGATCACTTGTAGATAATAAAGGATCTATTGCAGGATAAATACCTGAAGCAGCTATTTGTCTATCTAAAACAATTATAGCATCTAAATGTGTAAATGTAGTAATTGCTGAAGGATCACTAAAATCATCAGAAGGAACATATACAGCTTGTACCGAAGTTATTGAACCTTTTTTAGTAGAACTTATTCTTTCCTGTAATATACCCATTTCTTGAGCTAAAGTAGGTTGATAACCTACAGATGAAGGTATACGACCTAATAAAGAAGATACTTCAGTTCCAGCTAATATATAACGATATATATTATCTATAAATAACAAAACATCATAACCATCATCTCTAAATTTTTCTGCTATAGTTAATCCAGTTAAAGCCACTCTAAATCTATTACCAGGAGATTCATTCATTTGACCATATACTAATGAAACTTTATCTATTACTTTAGACGAACACATTTCATGGTAAAAATCAAAACCTTCTCTTATTCTTTCACCTACACCTGTAAATACAGAATAACCAGAATGTTTAATAGAAATATTTCTTATTAGTTCCATCATATTAACAGTTTTACCTACACCAGCACCACCAAATAAACCTATTTTACCTCCTTTTAAAAAAGGACACATTAAATCAATAACTTTTATTCCAGTCTCTAAAATTTTTCTAGAAGAAGATAAACTTGTATAATTAGGAGGATTATTATATATTGATCTATATTCTTCAGAAATAATTTTATTTTTACCATCTAAAGGTTTTCCTAAAACATTAACTATTCTACCTAATAAATTTTTACCTACAGGTATATGTATACTATTTTTAGTATCTATAACTTTCATACCTCTATATAATTTATTAGTTGAAGACATAGATATTGTTCTTACAATATTATCACCAATATATTGATGAACTTCTAAAACTATCTTTTTTTTTTTTAAAAAAACATTTAATTCATTAAATAATTTAGGAATATATTTCTTATTAAATTCAACATCTATAATAGCACCTAATATTCTAACTATTATACCTTCATTTTTTTGCATATTTTAAATAACCATAAAATAAAAATTTTACAAAATATCTAAATTAGAAATCAATTCTATTATTTCTTTAGTAACATTAAATTGACGTAATTTATTATACATAATATTTAATTTATAATATAAATTTTCTGAATTTTTAGAAGCATTTTTCATTATAATTATTCTAGAAAAATTTTCAGAAATCAAATTATTTAAAACACCATTAAATATTAAAGATTCAATATATTTATAAAATATATTTTTAATATTAAAATAATTAATATTTTCATAAATATAATTAATATTATATTTATTTTTATAACAATTAATAGGTAATAACTTATTTATATTATTAATAATTTTAAATTTTTTTAAAACATTAAAAACTATATAAATATTAGATTTATTAATATTATAAATACTAATTACTTTATTTATTAAAAATATAAATTTAAATTTATTATTAAATAACATTTCATTAGAAATTTTATAATTAATAATTTTAACTTTAAAATTTAAATTATTAATAATATATTTTTTTAAAAAGATAGATTTATTTCCTAATAATAAAAAATAAACTTTTTTATTATTATTATATTTTTTATTTATTATATCTAATTTAACTTTATTAAATAAATTAATATTTAAATTACCACATAAACCTTGATCAGTAAAAATAATTAAATAAAAAATCTTACTTGAATTCAAATTTTTATTAAAATAAAATAAATAGTTATCTAAAAATTTTATATTATTTATAATTTTTAATAAAAAATTATTATATAAATTGTTATTAACCAATTTATTTTCTAAATTTTTTAATTTAGATATTGATATAGTTTCAATAGATTTAGTTATTTTAAAAGCATACTTAGTAATATTAATTCTATTTTTTAAATATTTTTTATTTATCAAAATAACCCCTTAAATAAATATTTTTTTCTTAAATATAATAATAATTTTTTTTAAAAATTTAATTATATCTTTATCTATTAAACCGAAACTATTTATATTATTTTTAAATTTAATAAAATTTTTAGAAGCATAATTATATAATTCTTCTTCATATAAAGAAATATTTTCTGTATCTACATTATCTAAATATCCATATTTTAAAGAAAATAATATTAATACTTGCCTAAATAAACAACAAGGACTATATTGATTCTGTTTTAATATTTCAACAATTTTTTTACCATAATTTAATTGATTTATAGTATTATCATCTAAATTAGAAGAAAATTGAGAAAAATTTGATAATTCATAATATTGAGATAAAGAAGTTCTTAAAGAACTAGATAAATATTTCATAATTTTAGTTTGAGCAGAAGAACCTACTCTTGAAACAGATATACCAGGATTTATTGCTGGTTTTATACCAGAATTAAATAAATCATATTCTAAAAATATTTGACCATCAGTTATAGAAATTATATTAGTTGCTACAAAAGAAGATATATCACCTTCATATGTTTCTACAATAGGTAAAGATGTTAAAGAACCTGTAATATCTTCAACTTTATAATTTTTATTATAATTTTTTATGAAATTATAATTAACATAAGCAGATCTTTCTAATAACCTAGAATGTAAATAAAATATATCACCTGGATAAGCTTCTCTTCCTGGAGATCTACGTAATAATAAAGATATTTGTCTATAAGCTATAGCATGCTTAGATAAATCATCATATATAATTAAAACATCTTCTCCTTTGTCTCTAAAATATTCAGCTATTGAACATCCTGAATAAGGTGCTATATACTGCATAATAGCTTCATCAGAAGAAGTAGAAACAACAAATATAGTATAATCTAATGCATCAAAATAATCTAACTTTTCTATTAAATTAAAAACACTAGATAATTTTTGTCCAATAGAAACATAAACACATTTAACATTTAAATTTTTTTGATTAATAATAATATCTAATACTAAACTAGTTTTACCTGTCTTTCTATCACCTATTATTAATTCTCTCTGTCCTAAACCTATAGGTATCATACTATCAATAGATTTATATCCAGTACATAATGGTCTATTTATATACCTTCTATTTATTATTGAAGGTGATTTTCTTTCTATTGAATAAAACTTATCTTCTATAATATTATTTTTACCATCTATACATTTACCTAAAGGATTAACAATCCTACCTAATAAACTATTACCAACTGGTACTTTTAATGTTTTTCCTGTACTTTTAACTTTAACACCAGGTTTTAATTTACTACTAAAACCTAAATAAACAGCACTTACAAAATCTCTATTTAACTCTAAAGTTAAACCATAACCAATATTATCAAATTCTAATAATTCATTTAAAAAAACATTAGATAATCCAGTAATATTAATTATTCCATCTATTATAGAAATAATTTTACCTTCATAATAATAATTTATATTATTTAATTTATCTAATCTAGATTTAATTATTTCACTTATATCATCAAATTTAAAATACATTTTTAAATCCATTATAACTTAATAATTTAATTTTTTTAAAAATATTTAATAAACTATAATCAATTACAAAATCATTAATAAATATTTTAAAACCAGCTATAATATTTTTTTTTTTAATAAAAAAAAAATTTATTTTACCCTTAAATTTACATAAAATAATTTTTTTAATAAAAATAAAATTAATTTTACTTATATAATTCCTAGAATATATATATATATTTTTAATATTATTTATACAATTAAAAATATTAATAAAAATATTATATATAATTTTAATATAAATAAATAAATTATCTTTTAATATTAAAGTTAAAAAATTAATCATTAAATTATCTATAAATATAAAATATTTATATATTAAAATAATTTTTTTATTTACTAAATACTTATAATTTCAATATTTATTAATACTATTATTTTTAGATAAAATACATAAAATTTTTAAAAATTTTATTCAATTATTATAATATTTTATTTTTTTTTTTTTAACTATATTTATAATACATAAAGAATAAGAATAACACAATTTTTTTTTTAACATGATTTATATTTATTTAAAATTTTACTAATAAATTTATTGTCTAATTTTTCATTAAAAGTATTATAAGTAGTTTTCTTTAATATTAAATATATAATTTTATATATATTTTTATTAAAATTATTATACATATAAATTTTTTCTAAATTTATTTTTAATTTAGCTTCATTAATAATTTTATTATATTTAAATTTAGCTTTTTTTTTATATTTATTAAATAAATTTAATTTTGATTGTTTAATTTCATTTTCTATCTTTAAAAATATATTTTTTCTAATTATTTTTTTTATTTCTATTTCTTTATTTAATTTTAAAATTTTAAATTTAGCATTTTTAATTTTTTTTAATTCAAAATATAATTTTTTCTTTCTCTTTTCTATAACATTATTTATATATGGTCAAATAAATTTAATACAAAGATATATATAAAAAATAAATAATATTGTTTGTATTAAAAAAGTAATATTAATTTTCATAAAATATTATATTAAAATTATGTGATAACTGAAAAAATAATATATAAACCCAAACCAATAATAATCATAGGAATAGCATCTATTAAACCCATAACTATAAAAAATTGATTTCTTAAATTTGAAGTTAAACTAGGTTGTCTAGAAACACTATCTAAAAATTTACCACCTAAAATACCAATACCTATAGCAGCACCTATAGCAGATAATCCCATCATTAAACATGCAGAAAAATATAATATACTGTTTTGCATTTTATATCACCAAAATATTTAAATAAAAACAAATTAGTTAAAATATATTATAGTTAATATCATATATATATAAGATTGTAAAAAAGATATAAATATATGTAAAAAAGATCAAGGTAATAAAAAAAAGAATTGTAATCATAATGGAGAAATAAATAATAATATAATAAATATTATTTCACCAGAATAAATATTACCAAATAACCTTAATGATAAAGATAACAACTTAGAAAAAATATTTATTACTTCTAATAAAATATTAAAAAATATAAATAATTTATTATTAAATGGACTAAATAAAATATCTTCTAATATATTCATAAAACCTTTTTTAAAAATTTTATATATAAATATATATAATAATACACAAAATGATATAGATAAAGTAATATTTATATCAGAAGAAGGTACAATTTTAAAATTATCTATATTAAAAAATATTTTTAAAAAATAATTAATAATATTAATAGGAAATAAACCCATCAAATTCATTAAAAATATTCAATTAAAAACTAAAAAAGATAAAGAAAATATATATTTATCTTTTTTACCATTAATTTTTTTTATATTTTTTAATACAAATAATAAAATTAATTCTAAAAAAATAACAATCTTATTAGGTAATTTATAATATTTAACTTCAAATAAAAAATATATAAATACAAATAAAATTAAAATATATAATAAAAAAGATATTAATAAAGAATCTATATTAATATTAAAAAATGAATTTACATAATTATTATTATTTAATAATTTAAAATAAAATAAATTAAAACAAAAATGTTTTAAATGATTACTAATTATATTCATAAATACTAAAATTATAAAAAAATATTAAAAAATATATAAAATAATTTTATTTTATATATTTTTTAAATAATAAATTATTTTTTTTTAAATAAAAATAAATTATTATTAAAGATATAGGTGTAATTCCAGAAATCCTTAATATCTGACCTAAAAAATTTGGCTTATAATAATTTAATATTTCAATAACTTCTTTAGACAAACCATATATTTTATTATAATCTATATTTTTAGGTAAAAATATATTTTCATAAATTTTATATTTTAATAAATCTAATTTTTGTTTCTTTAAATAACCTTCATATATAAATAAAATTTTAACTTCTTTTAAAAACTTACTATATAAAAATTTATTTTTATTTTTAAATAAATAATATTTCAATTTATTAAAACTTATTAATTTATTACAAATTAAAGATTTAATATTAATTTTCTTATTTTTTTTAAATTTTTTTTTTATAAATAAAGGTAAACTCTTAAAATTAATTTTTTTATTTTTTAAATAAAAAAATATATTTTTTATTTCCTTTTTTTTATTTTTTAAAAATTTTAATTTTTTTGAACTAATTAACTTTATATTATTAGATATAGAAAATAATCTAATATCAGTATTATCCTCCCTAATAAATAAACTATATTCAGATCTAGAATTAAATATTCTATAAGGTTCATTAATACCCTTAGTACATATATCATCAATTAAAACACCAATATAAGAATTTAATCTATTTAAATTAAAAAAACTAATATTTTTCTTTTTTATTTTTAAATAACAAAAAATACCAGATAACAAACCTTGAGCTGCAGCTTCTTCATAACCTGTTGTACCATTTATTTGACCAGCTATAAATAAATTTTTAATAATTTTACTTTCTAAATTTTTATTTAAAAATATAGGATCTAAATACATATATTTTACTGCATAAGCTGGAAAAATTATTTTAGTATTATACATACCTTTTATAGAATTAATAATTTTTTTTTGAATATTTAAAGAAAAACACATAGATAATCCATTAGGATATATTAAATCTCCATCTATTTTTTCAGGTTCTAAAAAAATATTATGTTTTTTTTTATCTTTAAATCTTACTATTTTTTCTTCTAAAGAAGGACAATATCTAGGACCTTTAGAATTTATATTAATTTTAAATAAAGGACTTTTAATTAAATATTTATTAATTATTTTATATGTATTATTACTAGTTTTAGATAAATAACAATTTTTTTGTAATAACGAAGATATATTCCTTAAACTACTAAAAAAAGAAAATTTAGAAACTAAATTTAAATCACTAACTTGTTTTTCAAAAAAATTAAAATCTATAGATTTCTTTAATAATCTAGGAGGTGTACCAGTTTTTAAATAACCATATTTAAAATATTTTTTTAAAAATATAGACAATTCTTTAGAATTAAAATCATTTAACCTACCCCCCTCATATATATTATTACCTATAAATATTTTAGAATCCAAAAAAGTTCCAGTACATAAAATAACATATTTAGAATAAATATTACCAAACTTAATACATTTAACTCCATATACAATTTTATTCCTAATAATTAAAGATACAACTTCATCTTCTAATATAGTTAAATATTTACATTGATTTTTTAAATATTTAATAATATTAAATTTATATATATCCTTATCTACTTGAACTCTAGTAGCTCTTACAGAATAACCTTTACTCTTATTTAAAGTTTTATAATTTATACCTGATAAATCCACTACTTTACCCATTAAACCACCTAAAACATCTATTTCTTTTACTAAAATACTTTTACCTAAACCTCCTATAGAAGGATTACAAGATAATTCAGAAATCTTATCTTTACTAAAAGTAATCAATAAAATATTACATTTTTTTTTAGAAAGAATATAAGATGCTTCTACACCCGCATGACCTCCTCCAATTATTATAACTTCAAAATCATATTTTATATTAAACATTTCATTTATCTAAATTAATTGATTGATTATAATTTAAATTATTAAAATTATCAATAATATTTATAATAAATTTTAATTAAATCAAATAAAATATTTAATATATAAAAAAAAAAATATAATTATTGACTTATAAATTTTTATGTATTATATTAATTCTTAATCTAAATTTTTTTACATATTTTAAAATTTTTATTTATCTAAATTAGTTTATAGTAAAGATTAAATAAATGTATATAGTAAAATGTTATACGTATATATAATATAATATAATATAATATATAATATAATATATAATATATATATATATATATATATATATATATAAATAATATTGTTAGTAAATAAATAAAAATAAATAATAATAATAATAAATATTAAATGGGATAAGACAAAATTAATGAAATATGAAAAAGTATTTATAATTGATTCTACATTATTTGCTTATAAATCATATTATGTTATAAATTATAAAAAAAAAATAAAAAATTTAAAAAAATCATTTAATGTTTTTATAAAAATGATATATTTTAGATACTTAAAAATATTTCCTAATTATATTATATTTGTTTTTGACGATAAGAATAAAAATAATTATAGAAAAAAAATATTTCATAAATATAAGTCTAATAGAAAAAAATGTTCTAAAAATTTTTTATTATATATTAATTATATAATAAATAAACTTAAAAAATTTAATATAAAATTTATATGTTTACAAAAATTTGAATGTGATGATGTGATAAGTTATATAATAAAAAAGTTAAATAAATTATTCAAATTTATTAACATATATATATTATCATATGATAAAGATTATATACAATTAATATCGAATAATGTATTTTTATATACTTCAATAAATAAAATATTTAATACTAAAAATGTATATAAAAAATATGGAATATATCCATATATGTTAAAAGATTTTTTAGTTTTATGTGGTGATAAAAGTGATAATATACCAGGTATAAAAGGAATAGGTAATAAGATAGCATTAAAAATATTAAGAAATATAGGAGATATATATAATATATATTCTAATATAGAAAAATTATATAATTTAGGAATAAAATCAAAAATTATAGATAATTTAAAAAATAATTACAAAAATATAAGAATATGATATAGATTAGTAAGTTTTATTGATAATTTTAAAATTAAATTAAATATTAATAAATTTATTATTAATAAAAATTTATTAATAAAAATATTAAAAACCACTTAATTTTTTTTATTATAAATAAATATAAGTAAGTGGTTTAAAATAAATAAATTAATTTTAAATTAATTATATATTTCTTTTAATATAAATTTTTATAAATATTTTATTATCTAAATAATTTAAACATTTATTATATAATTTATTATTTTTATTTTTAAATTTATTACATTTAAATTTTTTATAATTATTTATATTATAATTAAATTTAATTAAATTTAAATATTTTTTTTTATTAGCTATTTTTTTAATTATATTTTTTATATTTAAATATATAATATTACTTTTATATAAAATTTTATTATTTTTATTGATATTTTTAATTTTTATATATTTAATTATTGAATTTTTTTTTTTTATAAAATAAAAAATATTTTTAAAATAATTTATACCAAAATTAATATTTTTTGTTTTATTAAAATTATTAAAATTATTATTATTTTTAACAATTATATCTGAATTTTCTTTATTTAAATTATAAATTAAACTTATTGTTAGTAAATTATTATTAGGTTCTTCATGAAATATATTTTTTTGACCTAAATTATATATAAATTGATAATCTAATCTAGTATTAAAATTATTATTTAATTTATATTCCATTCCTATAGAAGTTAAAGGTGATATTTTTTTATAAGAAATATAATCTTTAGTATTATTAATAATATTTATTTTTTCAGATGTAGATTTTAATATTATTCATCCTAATTTACTATAAATATTAATTTTAGGTGATAAATTGTAATTTATTTTATTAGATAATGTTATTCCTTTAGTTTTAAAATATCCATTTATAAATTTTCCTTTTTTTAATGCTTTACCTAAATTTTGGTATCCTAATTCAAAATTTAAAATATTATTTATTTTATAACCTATGAAATTTTCAAATCCTATTTTATTTCTATCTATTTTTGTATTTATTATTTTAAAATTATTATCTAAATTTTTTAAATTCATGAAATTAGATAATCCTATTTTTGCACCTAAATATATATTATTATTATAATTTAATAAATAATTTTTTGTTATTATTTCTTTTGAATATAAATTTTTATTTATTGTAAAAAATGTTATTATTATTAAAAATATTTTTTTTATCATTTTATTTCTCTATTAATAATTTTATTTATTAGATATATTTAGTATTGTATTTTAAATATTAATATTATTATATTAAAAAAATAATAATTAATAATTTTTTTATTATGTTAGAATATATTTTATGTTACGTAAAGTTAATTTTTGTTAATTTAAATTATTTTTTTATTATTTAAATATAATATATTATTATAGAGGTTTATATAAATGATTAAGAAAAAAATTTTAATAAATTTAGATAATGGTTTTCATATAAGACCTGCAACTAAATTTGTAAAATTAGCTAAAAAATTTAATTCTGAAATAAAAATTAAATTTAAAAATAAGGAAGTAGATGCTAAAAGTTTATTACAAATTCAAACATTAGGGATTTCTAAAAATGACATTATTTATATAAAAGCTAATGGTAAAGATGAATTGTATGCTATAAATAAATTATATAAATTAATGAATAAATTAAATTAATAGTTTTATTATTTAAATTAATTTTTTTAAATATTTAAACTTAATTTTTAAGTTAAAGGTATATTTATGTTATTAAATGGTGTTACTATATATAACGGTTATTCATTTGGTAAAGCATTTTTATTAAAAGAAAAAAAAATTAAAATTAGTAAGAAGTTAATAAAATCAGATGATATAGATAAAGAAATAGATTGTTTTAATGATTCTTATAAAAAAACTTTAAATCAATTAAATAAAATAAAAAAATTATCTTCTAATAATAAAGATAGAAAATTATTATTTGAAGGTTATATATTAATATTAAAAGATGATATTTTTAAAAAAAATATTATTAATTTAATTAAAAATAATTTATTTAAATCTGAATTAGCTATACATAAAGTTATTAAAAAACAAATAAATGATATTAATAATTCTAATAATTCTTATATTAAAGAAAGAATAAATGATCTTTTAGATATAAGTAAAAGATTGATATATAATGTTAAAAATATAGAATTAGTAGATTTAAATTCATTTATTTTTAAAGATAAAACTATTATAGTTTCTAATGATTTATCTCCTTCTCAAATTATACAATTTGATTTAAATAAAATATCAGGGTTTATTATAGAAAAAGGAAGTATTACATCTCATAGTTCTATAATATCTAAATCTATGGAATTAGTATCAGTTTTAGGTGTAAAAAAAGCAACAAAATATATTAAAAATAATGATTATATTATTATAGATGGTGTTAAGAATTTAATATATGTAAATCCTAAAGAAAATATTTTATATAAATTAAAAAAAAAATATAATATATTAAAAAAAAATAAAAAAAATTTATTAAAACTAAAAAATTTATCTGCAATTACTTATGATGGTTATAAAATTAAATTATTATCTAATATAAGTAATAATAATGATATTAGTAATATATTTAAATATGGATCTGAAGGTATAGGTTTATATAGAACTGAATTTTTATTTATGGATAGAAATAATTTTCCTAATGAAAATGAACAATTTTTATCATATAAAAAAATAATTAAATCAATGAACAATAAAGTAGTTACTATAAGGACCGTAGATTTAGGAGGTGATAAGTTTTTATCTTATATGGATTTTCCTAAAGAAAATGTACCATTTTTAGGATGAAGATCTATAAGAATATATAAAGATAGAAAAGATATATTAGAAACTCAATTAAAAGCTATATTTAGAGCTTCTATATATGGTAAAGTTAGAATTTTATTTCCTATGATTATTTCTATGGAAGAAGTATATTTTATTAAAGATCAAATTAATAAAATTAAATTTTATTTTAATAAAAATAATATTAATTATGATAATAAGATAAAAATAGGAGCTATGATAGAAACACCATCTTCTTGTGTTATATCTAGTCATATTGCTGATGAAATGGATTTTTTTAGTATTGGAACTAATGATTTAACTCAATTTATTTTAGCTGTTGATAGAAATAATCTTAAAGTTTCTAATTTATATAATCCTTTATCTCCTTCTGTTTTAAATTTAATAAAATATACTATTAATTCTGTTCATGAAAAAAACAAAAAAATAGGTATGTGTGGTGAATTAGCAAGTGATTTAAAATCAACAAGATTATTATTAGGATTAGGTTTAGATGAATTAAGTATGAATGTAAGTTATATTCCAAGTGTTAAAAATATAATACGTAGTTCTTATATGTCTTCTTGTAAAAAATTAGTTGATAAAGTTTTAAATAAAAAAACTATTAATGAAATTAAATATATTTTAAATAAAAATTTTAAATATTAATTAATAAATAAATTGTTATTAATTTAATTTATTATTTTATTTATTATTTATTGCCCAGAGGCGGAATTGAACCACCGACACAAGGATTTTCAGTCCTTTGCTCTACCTACTGAGCTATCTGGGCTTTAAGATTATTTTAATATATTTTTCATTCAATTTAAATATTTTTTATTTATATATTTTATATTAATTGTATAAATAATTGGTATTTTATATGTATGATTTTTTTTAATTATATTAATTATTTTATTTTTTAAATATTTAAAAGTTTTAATTATAATTTGTGTTTCTTTTATTTTATTAATTTTATTTTTTCATATAAAATATGATTTAATATTATTATAATTAATACAACATGATAGTTTTTTTTTTATAATTTTTTTATTTATTTTTTTTATGTTATTTTTTTTATTTATTATATTTGTTATTATTAATATAACTTTATTTTTTTTTTTATTCATTTATAATTATTATTTATATCTAAAACATTTACATATTAATTTATTGTATATATTTTGTCAATAATTAACATATTTGTAATTTTAAAATATATTTATTATTATTATAATATTTAATAATTATTTATTATAAAATATTAATAATATTAATATTAATTTAGAGGTATTTATAAATGAAAATTCGTCCATTACATGATCGTATTATTGTAAAACGTAAAAGTGTTGAATCTAAATCATCAGGTGGTATAGTTCTTACTGGTTCAGCCGCAGGTAAATCAAATAAAGGAAAAGTTTTATATGTAGGAAAAGGTCGTATATTAGATAATGGTAAAGTTAAGCCTTTAGATGTTAAAGTAGGTGATTTAATTATTTTTAATGATGGTTATAATATTAAAACAGAAAAATTAGATAATAAAGAAATTTTAATAATGTCTGAAAGTGATGTATTAGCAATAATAGATTAATTTTTTTATAATATAAGAGGTTTAAAATGTCAGCTAAAGATGTAAAATTTGGTAATGAAGCTAGATTAAAAATTCTTCGTGGTGTTAATATTTTAGCAGATGCTGTTAGAGTTACTTTAGGTCCAAAAGGTCGTAATGTAGTTTTAGATAAATCATTTGGGGCTCCAGTAATTACTAAAGATGGTGTTTCTGTTGCTAGAGAAATTGAATTAGATGATAAATTTGAAAATATGGGGGCTCAAATGGTTAAAGAAGTAGCTTCTAAATCTAATGATGTTGCTGGTGATGGAACAACTACTGCAACTGTGTTAGCTCAATCTATTGTAAATGAAGGTTTAAAAGCTGTAGCTGCTGGTATGAATCCTATGGATTTAAAAAGAGGTATAGATAAAGCAGTTAGTTCAGCAGTAATTGAATTAAAAAAAATTTCTGTAACATGTTCTGATTCTAAATCTATAGCTCAAGTTGGTACTATTTCTGCAAATGCAGATGAAACAGTAGGTAAATTAATTGCAAAAGCTATGGAAAAAGTAGGTAAGGAAGGTGTTATAACAGTAGAAGAAGGAACTGGTTTACAAGATGAATTAGATGTAGTAGAAGGTATGCAGTTTGATAGAGGTTATTTATCTCCATATTTTATTAATAAACCTGATTCAGGTATTGTAGAATTAGATAATCCATATATTTTATTAGTAGATAAGAAAATATCTAATATTAGAGAAATATTATCTATTTTAGAATCTGTTGCTAAGTCTAACAAACCTTTATTAATTATTGCTGAAGATGTTGAAGGTGAAGCTTTGGCTACATTAGTAGTTAATACTATGAGAGGTATTGTTAAAGTAGTTGCTGTTAAAGCTCCAGGATTTGGGGATAGACGTAAATTTATGTTACAAGATATAGCTGTTTTAACACATGGTGTAGTTATATCAGAAGAAATAGGAATGGATTTAGAAAAAGCTTCTTTAGAAGATTTAGGTTCAGCAAAAAAAATTATAATTAATAAAGATAATACTACTATTATTGATGGATATGGAAGTGAAAAAGAAATATCTAATAGAATAAATCAAATTCGTCAACAAATAAGTGAAGCTACATCTGATTATGATAAAGAAAAATTACAAGAGAGAGTAGCTAAATTAGCAGGTGGTGTAGCTGTTTTAAAAGTTGGTGCTGCTACAGAAGTAGAAATGAAAGAAAAAAAATCTCGTGTAGAAGATGCTTTACATGCTACTAGAGCAGCTGTTGAAGAAGGTGTAGTTGCTGGTGGTGGTGTAGCTCTTGTTAGAGTTGCTGAAAGATTAAATAATTTAACAGCTCAAAATGAAGATCAAAATGTAGGTATAAGGGTTGCATTAAGAGCTATGGAATCTCCTTTACGTCAAATAGTTTCTAATACAGGTGATGAACCTTCAGTAGTTGCTAATAATGTTAAAGCAGGTAGTGGTAATTATGGATATAATGCTGCTACAGAAAAATATGGTGATATGATAGAAATGGGTATTTTAGACCCTACTAAAGTTACTCGTTCTGCTTTACAATATGCTGCATCTGTTGCTGGTTTAATGGTAACTACAGAATGTATGATTACTGATTTACCTAAAGAAGAAAAATCTGATTTAAGTAATAATAGTAATATTAATGATAATCATATGGGTAATATGAATAATATGATGTAAATTTCTGTATATAGCCTTTTTTTAAAGGCTATATAATAAAATATTTTATTTAAGGAATTTTTTTATGAATTTTAATATTAATAATAAAAAAGAAGTTTTTAATTATTATAATAAATTAAATAATATTGGTTGTACAGAATTTCAAATTATTTTTTTAACTTTTAAAATTAATAAATTAAAATTTCATTTTTCAGTTTATAAAAAAGATTTACATAATAAAAAAAATTTATTAAATTTAATTTTTAAAAGGCGTAGATTATTAAATTATTTAAAAATTAAAAATTTTAAAAGTTATAATAATTTATTATATAAATTAAAAATTAGAAATTAATAATATAATTAATTTAAAAGGTAATTTATTTTGTTGAATAAAAATGTTTTTAAATTTAAATATGGTAATTATATTATAAAATTAGAAACAAATATAATTGCTAGACAATCTACTGCTTCTGTTATAGCAAGTATAGGTGATACTGTTGTAATAGTTACGTTAGTTTGTAATGATGAATTAAATAATGATAATCAATTTTTACCTTTAAGTGTTTATTATCAAGAAAAGTTTTATTCTATAGGTAAAATTCCTGGTAGTTTTTTTAGAAGAGAAGGAAGATCTAGTGATATTGAAATTATTATTTCAAGATTAATTGATAGATCTATTAGACCATTATTTAATAAAAATATTTTAAATGAAATTCAAATTGTTGTTAATGTTATTTCAGTTGATCCTCAAATTTCAGCAGATATTTTGTCTATTATAGCTGTTTCTGCTGTTTTAAGTATATCAGGAATACCTAATATTGAAATTTTAGGTGCATCTAAAGTAGGTTATATAAATAATAAATTTGTTTTGAATCCTACTTTATCTGAAATGAATATTAGTAAATTAAATTTAATAATAGCAGGTACAGAAAGTGGTATTACTGTAATAGATTCTTCTTCTGATGTTTTAGAAGAAAATATTATTTTAAATTCTATAGAATTTGGTTATTTAGAATATTTAAAAGTTATTAATAATATAAAATTATTTTCTAGTATTAATATAAATAAAAAAATATTTAATTTTGATTTTTCTTATTTAAATAATAAAATATCTAATGATTTAAAATTTCATATAGATAATTTTTGTATAAATAAAATTGAAAATATATATTCTTTGTTTTTATCTAAAAATAATAGAAATAAAAAGTTAAATATTATTAAAAATGATTTATTAAATGATTTAATTTTTTGTAAATATGATTTTAACGAAAATTTAGTTTTAAAAAGATTTTATAAACTTGAAAAAAATATTGTAACTTTTAATTTATTTAATAGTGGTATTAGAATTGATAAGAGAAAAAAGGATGATATTAGAAATATAGATATTAAAATAGGTTTTTTACCTAAAAGGGTGCATGGTTCTTCTTTATTTACTAGAGGTGAAACTCAAGCATTAGTTACAGTTACATTAGGTACAAATAAAGATGCTCAAAATTTTAATGATTTATATTTAGGAGATAGATTAGATAAGTTTATTTTTCATTATAATTTTCCTCCTTATTCTGTAGGTGAAGTAGGTAATATTGGTGTTCCTAAACGTAGAGAAATAGGTCATGGTTATTTAGCTAAAAAAGGTTTATTACCTATTTTACCAGATTTTAATAAATTTCCTTATACTATTAGAATAGTTTCTGATATTTTAGAATCAAATGGTTCTTCATCTATGGCTTCTGTTTGTGGAGCATCTTTATCTTTAATTGATGCTGGTGTCCCTATAAAAAATTTAGTTTCTGGTGTAGCTATGGGTTTATTTAGACATAATAAAAAAAATTTTATTTTATCTGATATAATAGGTGATGAAGATAGATTAGGTGATATGGATTTAAAAGTAATAGGTACTTATAATGGAATTACAGCTCTTCAAATGGATATGAAAATAAAAAATATAGATATAAATATTATAAAATATTCTTTATATAAATCAAAAAAAGCTAGATTTTATATTTTAGATAAAATGAAAGAATATATTAAAAATATAAAAATTAAAATTTCTCCTTTTGCACCTAAAATATTTAATATTAAAGTAGATGTAAATAAAATAAAATATATTATAGGTAAACGTGGTTGTGTAATAAAAAAATTAACAGAAGATAATAATTGTTTAATTGAAGTTGAAGATAATGGTATTATAAAAGTTATTTGTAATAAAAAAACTGATATTAACAATGTTAAAAAAAGTATAAAAAATATAGTTAAAGATTTAGAAATTGGTAATATATATAAAGTTAAAATAATTAAGATAGTAGATTTTGGTATTTTTGTTTTATTTGATAATGGTAAGGAAAGTTTATTACATAAATCTGAAATTTTAAAAAGAAATATAAATATTAATTTAAAATTTTTTAAAATTGGTCAATTTATATTTGTAAAAATTTTAAATATAGATATTAATACAAAAAAAATGAGATTGAGTTTATATAAATATTAATTAAAATTGTATATATAATTTTAATATATATTTTTTTTATGGAATTAAATATATGGATAATATTTTTAATAATAAGATTAATTTTAATAATTTTGGTTTAAAAGATAAATTATTAAAAGTTATTTATGAATTAGGATATTCAAATCCTACAAAAATACAATATAAATGTATTCCTTTATTTTTAAAAGGAAAAGATGTTTTAGCTATAGCTAAAACGGGTAGTGGTAAAACTGCAGCTTTTGTTATACCTATATTAAATGTTATTAAAAATAATAATAATTTGCAAGTTTTAGTTTTATCACCTACAAGAGAATTAGTAATACAAATTTCTAATTTTTTTAAATTATTTTCTAAATATTTTATTAATATTAAAATATTACCTTTATATGGTGGTCAAAATTATAATATTCAATTTTTTAATTTAAAAAAATTTCCTAATATTATAATTGCTACTCCAGGTAGATTATTAGATCATTTAAATAGAAAAACTTTGTTTATAAATAATATTAATATATTAGTAATAGATGAAGCTGATGAAATGTTACATATGGGTTTTATAAAAGATGTTAAAAGTATTATTTCAATGATTAAAAGTAATCATCAAACTGCATTATTTTCAGCTACTATGCCTTTTTCTATTAAAAGAATTATTAATAATATAATGAATAATCCAATTGAAATTATTATAAATGATGTTAATTTAAATATCAAACAATATTATTGTTTAATTAATGAAAATAATAAAATTGATTGTTTATTAAAGTTTTTAGAAATTGAAATTTTTAAAAGATTAATAATTTTTGTTAAAACTAAAAATTGTTGTTTAAAGTTATCATCTTTATTGGAAAAAAAAGGATATAATTCTTCTCCATTAAATGGAGATATGAATCAATATTTAAGAGAAAAAATAATATTGAATTTTAGAAATGGTATAATAAATATATTAATTGCTACAGATATAGCTTCTAGAGGTTTAGATATTAATGATATAGATTTAATAATAAATTATAATATTCCTTATGATTTAAATGTTTATATACATAGAATAGGTAGAACTGGTAGAGCTGGAAAAATAGGTAAAACAATATTGTTTTTAGATAGAAAAAATATAAAATTTTTATATAAAATAAAAAAATTATATAGTATAAATTATATTAAAATTCCAAATTTTAATGATCTTATAAATTTTAGATTAAAAAAAATAATTTTGTTAATTGATTTAAATTTAAATAAAAATATTAAATTTATTAATTTTTATAAAAATTTTTTAAATAAAATTAAAATTTTATCTAAAAAGGATTTATTTGAAATTACTTTATCTTTTTTAATTTATTTTTATGAAAAAAATTTCTCTAAATTATCTTTTAATGATTTAAGATTTTTAGTTAAAGAAAAAAAATAGGTGATGATGGAATTGAACCATCGACATTCTCCTTGTAAAAGAGAAACTCTACCACTGAGTTAATCACCTATAATTTTATGGAGTTGGCGGGATTCGAACCCGCTTCCAAAATAATTCATTCTTTTGTTACTACATGTTTATTTTATTTTTGTTTTAATTATTTATTATAAATAAAAAAAATTATAAATAACTTAGCTTATTTTTTTTATATATGATTATAGATATAAGCCTCTATAATTTATTCTCTTTTGTATAACATTTTTATGTTTATAAAGAGAAAAAATATACATAAAAATGGCTTTTACAGTTTTTAGGCTGCTAAAGCATAATTTTTATTATTATTTGCAATTAAAAATTACGATTTTTAACGCGGCCTATCGTTACCTCGACATGCACATTAGAATTTATATATTTTGTCAAATCCTATACAACCCCTTTTTTTTTAAAATTTATATTATAATTATATTTTATTTTAGTTTTATTTAAAGTCAATATTTTTTATAATATTTTTTTTTATTTTTTTCATAATTTATATTTTATTTTTTCTCTTTTATCATATTTTTTTTTACCTTTACATAAAGCTATTATAGTTTTAAATCATGGTTTTTTTATTATTATTGAAAATATTATTATTGTATTCCCTTTTATATTTGATTTTTTATATAAATAATTTATTTCTTTTTTTTTTAATAATAATTTTATATTTCTATTTTTTTTTTTTATTAAATTTTTATTTATATTATTTATAGGATTAATATTTAAATTTATTAAAAATATTTCTTTTTTATTAATTATTTTTATATAACTATTTTTTATTTCTATTTTTTTATTAAAAATTGATTTTACTTCTCATCCTTTTAGAATTAAACCAGCTTTAAATTTTTTTTTTATTATATAATTTTTTTTTATTAATTTATTATATATTATTTTTTTCATATTATATTTTTTTTATAATTTTTTTTATTTATTATTATTTTATATAATTTATTTTATATTTGTATTATTATATAATTTAATTATATAATTTTATTTTAATTAGATTTTATTTATAAAAATTTTATTAAGGATAATTATGTGTAATAAAAAATATTATAAAAAAAATATTGATATAAAAAATAATAATTTTAATAAAAATGATGATAATAATATTTGTAATTTAAAAAAATATAATTTTTGTTGTGATAATAATATTATTAATAATTTAAATAAAAATATTATTTGTTTAAAAAAAAAAGTAAAAAAAAAAAATAAAATTATTAAAAATTTAAATAAAAATTTATTAAATTTAAAAAAAAATCAAGATGATTTAAATTTACGTTATAAAGCTAATTTAGAAAATATACATAAATTAAATGAAATTAATATTAATAAAGTATATAAATATTCTTTAGAAAATTTTTCAAAAGAATTATTAGTAATATTAGATAGTTTAAAATGTTCTATAAAAAATAAATTATCAATTAATAAAATTAATTATAAAGGATTAGTTTTAACATTAAAAAATTTTTTATGTATATTAAAAAAGTTTGGTATAATTCCTTTGAATAATTTAAAAATATTTGATCCTAATTATCATCAAGCTATTTCTATAGTGGATACTAAAGATAAAAACAAAGATAATAATATATTAGAAATTTTACAAGATGGTTATTTAATTAATGATAGATTATTAAGACCTGCTATGGTTAAAGTTTTAAAATATAAAAAAAAATAAAGATTTTTATTTTTATGTTGTTTTTATATTTTATTTTTGATATTATTAAAATTTAATGGCCCTTTAGCTCAGTGGTAGAGCAGGCGACTCATAATCGCTTGGTCGTTGGTTCGAATCCAATAGGGGCCATATTATTTATTATTTTTTTAAATAATATTTATTTATTATATTTATTTTATTATTATTATAGTTTATATTATATTCGTATATTAAAGGAACAGTAGTATCAATTTCATAATTTTCAATATTATTATCTGATATATTTTCTATATATTTCATTAAAGCTCTAATTGAATTTCCATGTGCTACAATTAATATTTTTTTTTTTTTTATAATATTTTTATATATTTTTTTTTTAAAATAAGGTATTACTCTATTGTAAGTATCTAACAAACTTTCTCCTTTAGGTATTTTATATTTTTTTATATTTAAATATTTTTTTTCTTTTCCTGGAAATCATTTATCATTTTTATTTATTTTAGGTGGATTTATTTTATAACTTCTTCTTCATTCTTGAAATTTTTTTTTGCCATATTTTTTTAATATTTCATTTTTTTTACATCCTTGTAATTTTCCATAATGTCTTTCATTTAAATGTCATGTTTTTTTTATTTTTATTCAAATTAAGTTTAGTTTATATAATATTTCTCATGTAGTATGTATAGCTCTATTTAATAGAGATGTGTATGCTATATCAAAATTAAATTTTTTTTTTTTAAGTATTTTTCCTACTTTTCTAGCCTCTTTTATTCCTTTTTTTGATAACTTAATATCTCTTCATCCAGTAAATATATTTTTTTTATTTCAAATACTTTCACCATGTCTTATAATTACTAATTTTTTCATATTTTGTTTTTATATTTATTTATTAATATTTTATGTTTTATTATATATTTATATTTTTTTTTATTGTAAATTAAATTTTTTAATTTATATGAATTTTTTATATAAAATTTTCCTATTTTTGTTCTTTTTAATGATATTATATGTGCATATGTTTTTATTTTTTTTCCTATTTGATTTATTATATTTCTTATATATGTTCCTTTAGAACATTTTATTTTTAATTTTAATATATTTTTTTTTATAGATAATATTTTTATTTTATATATTTTAATTTTATTAAATTTTATAATTTTTATACCTTTAATAGCATATTTATATAGAGGTTTATTTTTATATTTACATGATGAATATATAGGTATTTTTTGTTTTATTTTTCCTATATATTTTTTTATTATTTTAATTAATTTTTTTTTATTATATTTAACTTTTTTTTTTTTAGTTATATATCCATATGAATCGTATGTATTAGTTTTTATTCCTAATAATGCTGTTACTAAATATGTTTTTTTTTCTTTTATTATATATTTAAATAATTTAGTTGTTTTTCCAAAACATATTAATAATATTCCTGAACAAAGTGGATCTAATGTCCCTATAAAACCTGTTTTATTTTTATTTTTAAATATTTTTTTTATTTTATTTAATGCATCATTAGATGTTATTCCGGAAGGTTTATTGAATATTAATAATCCATTTATTTTTTTTTTTTTCATTTTATTTATTTATTTTGTTTAATAAATTAAATAATTTTTTATTTTTTTTATAAAATTTATCTTTTTTAAATAAAATTTTTGGTATATATTTTAAATATGTTATTTTTTTTAATATTTTTATTATATATTTTTCTTTTTTTTGTAATATATTTATTATTTTTTTTTCTTTTTTTTTTTTTTTATTTGTATTAATATATATTTTTATAAATTTATAATTTTTATTTAATTCTATATGATTTATATTAATTATATTTTTTTTAAAAATATAATTTAATTTTTTATTTATTATAAAAATTATTTTTTTTTGTATTTCGTTTTTTATTTTATTAAGTTTTATATTTTTTTTCATTTTTATTTAATTGATATTATTTTATCTCCTATTTTTATATTGTTAAAGTTTTTTATTTGTATTCCACATTCTGTATTTTTATTTGCTATATTTATTTTATTTTTAAATCTTTTAATTGATTTAATATATCCTTTATATATTGTTATTTTTTTTCTTATTATTTTTATTTTATTTTTTATATTTATATTTCCTAATATTATTTTACATCCTGCTATTATATTTTTTTTTGATATTTTAAATATATTATGTACTATTGATTTTCCTATTATTTTTTTTTCTATATTTTTTTTAAATTTTTTGTTATATATTTTTTTAAATTTTTCTATTAATTTATAAATTAAATTAAAATGATATATTTTAATATTATTATATTTATAATTATTTTTTATATTATTATAATTATAATTATATTTTTTTTTTTCGTTAAATATAAATATTGATGAATTTGTATTTTTAGCAGTTATTAAATCATTTTTATTTATATTGCCTATATTATAATAAATAATATTTATTTTTTTTGATATATTTTTTTTTATAAAATATTTTATTGTTTTTATTATACTTAATGAGTTTGTTTTTATTATTATATTTATTTTATTACATTTTTTTGTATTAAAAATATTTTTTTTATATATATTTTTTTTTTTTTTAAGTTTTTTTTCTTTATTTATTATTTTTTTTAAGTTTGCTATTTTTTTTGATAATTTTATATTATTATTAGTAATAAATTTTTTACCTAATTTGGCAATATTAGATATTCCTGATATTTCTACAGACATAGAAGTTTTAGCTTTTTTTATTATTTTGTTTTTGTCATTATATATAGATTTTATTTTTCCATATATTTCATCACATAATAAAATATCTCCTTGTTTTAATATGCCTTTTTTAATTAAAATTTTAGCTGTTGGTCCAATATTTTTATTTATACTTGAATCTATTATTATTCCTGAAGCCATTATATCTGTATATGTTTTTAATTTTAGTTTTTTTGATATTTTAAATATTTTTTTTATTAAATTGTTTATTCCTTTTTTATTTTTTGTAGATATTTTTACAAATTTATATTTATTATTGTATTTTTTTAATTTTTTTTTTATATTTTTTATATTATTTAAATAATTAGTTTTATCTATTTTATTTAATGATATTATTGTAGGTATATTATATTTTTTTGAATATTTTATTATTTCTTTTGTTTGAGGCATTATTCCATCATCTATAGCTATTACTAATATTATTATATCAGATATATTTATACCTCTTTTTCTCATATTTATAAAAGTTGAATGTCCAGGTGTATCTAATATTGTTAATTTACCTAATTTAGTTTTTATATTATATGAATTTATATTTTGTGTTATATTTCCTTCTTCGTTATTAATTATTTTTTTTTTTGATTTTCTAATACAGTCTACTAGTGATGTTTTTCCATGATTTACATGTCCCATAATTGTAATTATTGGTGGTCTTGTTTTTTTTTTATTTTTTTTGATTTTAATTATTAATTTTTTTTTTAAATTTTTATATTTTATTTTTATATTTTTTTTATTTTTTATTTTTTTTATCTTTTGTATTTTTTTTTTCTTATATTTTTTTTTTATTTTATTATTTTTTTTTAAATTTATTTTTTTTTTATTTATTTTTTTTTTAAAGATTATATTTTTAAATTTTCTGTTTTTATTTTTTTTATACATATATATTTATATATTTATTTTTTTTTTTTTATATTGTTTGTTATATTTATGTTTCATCCTGTTAATTTTGATGCTAATTTTATGTTTTTTCCTTTTTTTCCTATTGCATTTGCTATATTTTTAACTTTTATTTTTACAGTTTTTTTTAATTTTTTTAATGATATTTTTATAATTTTAGCTGGTAACATTGAATTTATTATAAATTTTTTAGGATTTTTATTTCATAATATTATATCTATTTTTTCTCCGCATAATTCTTTAGATATTTTTTTTATTCTTAATCCTTTTATTCCTATACAAGCACCAATAGGATCTATTCTTTTATCTTTAGTTTTAACAGCTATTTTTGATCTATATCCTGGGTATCTAGATATTGATTTTATTTTTATTATTTTTTTTTTAATTTCTGGTATTTCTTTTTTTAATAATTCAATTAATATGTTATTTTTAGATCTAGTAATTAGTATTTGGTATTCATTTTTTTTTTGATTAAATTTATATATTAATCCTGTTATTTTTTTTCCTATTTTAAATTTTTCTTTTATAATCATATCTTTTTTTAATAAAATAGCTTCTAAATTATAACCTATATCTATGGTAATATAATTTTTTTTTATTTTTTTTATAAATCCTGATATTATTTTACCTTTTTTTTTTTTTATTTTTTTTAATATCATTTGTTTTTCAGCTTCTTTCATTTTTTGAATTATGACTTGTTTTGCTGTTTGAGTAGCTATTCTATCAAATTTTATTAATTTTATTTTTTTTTTAATATAATCTCCTATTTTTAGGTTTTTTTTTTTTATTTTTTTTATATTTATTTCTTTGTTGTAATTTTTAACTTTTTTAACTATTGTTCATTTTCTATATATATTAAATCTTCCATTTTTTCTATTTATATAAACTTTAATATTTATTTCTTTATTATATTTTTTTTTTATTGCTGTTTCTATTGCTATTTCTAATGCTTTGAATATTTTTTCTTTAGGTAATGATTTTTCATTAGATACTGCTTCAGTTACTTCTATTATTTCTTTATTCATATTTTTAAAATTTATCTTTTTTATATTAAAATAAAAAATATTATTTTTTATTTTTATATTAATGTATTTTAAATAAAAATATATAAATTTTTATATTTTATTTTAATTTTTAAAAATATAATTAATCCCGGGAACGGGATTTGAACCCGTAATTTCATTAAGAAGCTACTTCCTCAAAGTAGTGTGTTTACCTATTTCACCATCCCGGTTTATTATTTTTTATATTATTATTTTTATTTTTTTTTATTATTAATTTTATTTAATATTATTGAAATTAAAAAAAATAATGTTGATAAAATTATTATTATATGATTTAGTGTTTTTTTTATAAATATTAAATTTGTATTATTTATATTTATATTTTTTGAAGATTCTATTATATTATTTTTACTAGGTGATATTATTATTAATATAATTAAGGATATTGAAATAATAAAAAATGTTGTTATAAATAAAATATACATTTTTTTTAATTAATTTTATTATAATTATATTTATTTTATATTTATATTTTTTTTTAATCAAATATTATTTTATTAATTTCTTTATTATTTAAAGTTTCATATTTAATTAATTTATTTTTCATTTTATGTAATATATTTATATTTTTTTTTAATATTTTTTTTGCTATTTTATAATTTTTATATATTATATTTCTTATTTCTATATCTATATTTTTTTGAATATATTCAGAATAATTTTTATTATATATATTATTTATATTTTCATTTTCTTCATCATTATTATATAATAATGGACCTATTTTTTTTGAATATCCTCATTTTGTTACCATATTTTTAGCTATTAATGTTGCTATTTTAATATCATTACTAGATCCTGTAGATATATATTCTTTTCCATATATTATTTCTTCTGCTATCCTACCTCCATATAATGTTGATATTTTAGTTTCTAATTTAATTTTATTTGTTAAAATATTATCGTTTTCTGGAATAAAATATGTTGTTCCTAATGATTGTCCTCTAGGTATTATTGTTACTTTATGTATTGGATCATTTTCTGGTAATAATTTTCCTATTATTGTATGTCCTGATTCATGATATGCTATAGATTCTTTTTGTTTTTTTGTAATTATTAAAGATTTTTTTTTTACTCCCATTATTATTTTATCTTTAGCTTTTTCTATTTCTTTCATAGATATTTTTTTTAAATTTTTTTGTGCAGATATTAAAGCTGATTCATTAATTAAATTAGCTAAATCTGCTCCTGAAAATCCTGGAGTTGTTTTTGCAATTATATCTATGTTAATATTTTTTATAGGTTTTTTTTTTAAATGAATTTTAATAATTTCTTTTCTTCCTTTTATATCAGGTAAATCTATATTTACTCTTCTGTCAAATCTTCCTGATCTTAATAATGCTGGATCTAAAACATCTGGTCTATTTGTTGCGGCTATTATTATTATTGTTTGTTTAGTATTAAATCCATCCATTTCAACTAATATTTGATTTAAAGTTTGTTCTCTTTCATCATGTCCTCCACTTATTCCTATACTTCTTTTTCTTCCTACAGCATCTATTTCATCTATAAATATTATACAAGGTGATTTTTTTTTAGCTTCTTTAAACATGTTTCTTACTCTTGATGCACCTACTCCTACAAACATTTCAACAAAATCTGATCCAGATATATTATAAAAGGGTACTTTAGATTCACCAGCTATAGCTTTAGCTAATAATGTTTTTCCTGTTCCTGGTGGTCCTATCATTAATATACCTTTAGGTATTTTACCTCCTAATTTTTGAAATTTTTTAGGATTTTTTAAAAATTCTACTATTTCTTTTACTTCTTTTTTAGCTTCATTACATCCAGCTATATTTTTAAATTTTATTTTTATGTTTTTTTTAAAAATTTTGGCTTTATTTCTACTAAAAAATAATGTATTTTTACTACTATTTTTTATTTGTTTTATAAACATTGATCATATTATTGTTGTTAATATTATTGGAGTTCAAGATATTAACAATGATATTAATATATTAGGTTTACTTCTAAATATACTTTCAATAATAATATTTTTTTTAATTAATTTATCTATTAAATTTATATCATTAATAGGTATATAAGTTTTATATTTTGTATTATTTTTTTTTATTATTTTTAATTCTCTTCCTTCAATTGTTATTTTTTTAATTTTATTATTTTTAATATCTAATAAAAAATTTGAATAATTAATTTCATTGTAATAGTTATTATTTTTATTATTTTTAAAAACAGATATTATTAATATTGTTATAATTAATCAAAATGTTAAATTTTTAATCATTTTTTTTTAAAAAATTTAATTTTTTATTTTTTTTTTATATTTTTTAGCTATAATATATATTTCTTTGGAAAAGTTATTAGATGATTGAGGTTTAAATGTTTTTATAAAATTGAACATTTTTTTTATTTTTTTAAAATATTTAGAAAAATTTTCACCTAAAAATACTTTTATAATTAAATTTCCATTATATATTAATTTTTTTATACATAAATTTATTATAGTTTTTATAATTTTTTTATTTTTAGGATTATCTATTTCTTTTATTCCAGTTATATTATGTGATATATCTGATATTATATTTTTAATTTTATATTTTTTTGTTTTTTTTAATATTAAATTAAATATTTTTTTTTTACAAATATTACCTTTTATAAATTTTATATTATTTTTTTTTTTATTTTTTATTATATCGCAACAGAATATTTTTCCTTTTAATTTAATTTTGTTTAATATTAATTTTGTTCATCCTCCAGGATAACTTCCTAAATTTATTATATTATCATTTTTTTTAATTATTTTATATTTTTTGTTTATTTCAAATAATTTAAATCATGATTTAGATTTTAAATTATATTTTAATGATAATTTTTTATATTTAAATTTATTTTTATAGTTAATATATTTTTTTTTTTTAAATATCATTTTATTTTTTAATTTATTATTTTTTTATTTTTTTTTTTATATTTTATTAATAAATTTTTTTATTTTTTTTGTTTTTTAATTTTCAAATATTTACATATTTTATTTATTAGTTTTTTTATTCCTTTATTTTTTTTTAATGATATAAAAATTATATTTTTTTTATTTATTTTTTTTTTTATTTTTTTTATTTTTTTTTTGTTTATTAATTCACATTTATTAAATATTATAATTTTTTTTATTTTTTTAATTTTATTTTTGTATATTTTTAATTCTTTATTAATTATTTTTATATTTTTTATATTTTTTTTATTTTTATTTTTTATATCAAAAATATATAAAATTATTTTACAATTTATAATATTTTTAAAAAAATTATTTTTTTTTTTATATTTTTTAATTTTATTTTTTATTATTGGTGGTGTATCAACTATACTAAATTTAGTTTTTTTTTTATTTATTTTTAAATTATTTATTTTAGGTTTTTGTGTAGTAAAAGGATAATTATTTATTTTAGTATTTTTTAAAGTTAATATTTTAAATAGACTTGATTTACCTGAATTTGGATTTCCTATAATAAATATATCAAATTTATTTATTTGTTCTATTTTTATATATATATTTTCTCCTTTTTTTCCTTTTGTATATTTTATTGGTGTTCTATTTTTGGATGATTTAAACATATTATTACCTAACCCTTTTTTTCCTCCTTTAGCTATTAGTTTTATTATTTTATTTTTTTTTAATATTATAGTTTTTTTTTCTTTTTTATATATTGTAATTTTAGTATTTATTGGTAGTTTAATAAATATTGATTTTCCATTTTTTCCTGTACAGTTTTTTTTTTTCCCTTTTTTTCCATTTTCTGAATATATTTTTTTTTTATTTTTTAAATAATATATAGAATTTACTTTTTTATCAGATAATACATATATATTACCTCCTTTACCTCCATTTCCTCCATCAGGTCCTCCTTTATTTATATATTTATTTCTATGAAAACTTATTATTCCATCTCCTCCTTTACCTGAAATAATATTTATTTTTATACTTTTATTATATAAATATTTCACTTTTTTATATTACACTTACAGTTTTTTTTTTTTTAATTCCTTTTATTTCAAATTTAACTTTTCCTTTTTTTATTGCATACAAAGTATAATCTTTACCACATTTTACATTTTTACCTGCATGATATTTTGTTCCTCTTTGTTTTACTATTATATTACCTGGTTTTACTTTTTGATTACCATAACATTTTATTCCTAATCTTTTTGATATTGAATCTCTTCCATTTTTAGTTGATCCACCTGCTTTTTTATGAGCCATTTGTTTTTTCCTTTATTGATAATATTTTTAATATTGTTAATTTTTGTCTATGTCCTATTTTTCTTTTGTAGTTTTTTCTTCTTTTAAATTTTATTATATTTATTTTTTTATCTTTTATATGTTTTTTAATTTTTGCTAAAATTAAATATTTTTCTTTATTTTTATTTATAATTATTTTGTTTTTTTTATTAAATAATATTATTGTTTTTAATTTTATTATTTCACCTACATTTTTATTTATTTTTTCTACTTTTATAATATAATTTTTTTTTATTTTAAATTGTTTTCCACCTGTTTCTATTATTGCATACATATATATTTTTATCTTTTAAAATTTTTTTATTTTATTTTATTAATTAAATATTTTATATAAAAAATTTAATATATCAAATTTATTTAATTTTTTATTTATTTATTTTAAATTTTTTTAATTTTTGTTATTATATTATAAATTTATATTTTTTAAATTTTTATTTTTATTTTTTATTATATTTTTTTATATATATTTTAAAATGTTTTATATTTTTATATATTTAGGTGTTTTATGTGTTTAAATTTTATTATTGAAGAAATTTTATATAAAAATAATATTTTATTATCTGATATTTCAGATATGGTAAATAATTTTAATTCATATGATTATGGGGATATATATTTTCAAGATGGTTATGAACAAATTTTATATTTAGAAAATAATAAATTAAAAAATAATTTTTTTAAATCTATTCAAGGTGTAAGCGTAAGATTAAATAAAGGTGATAAAACTTTTTTTTCTTATATTAATAAGATTAATAAAAAAAATATATTTAATATTATTAAAAATTTAAATTTACTTGTTAAAAATAATATTTTATTTAATAATAAAAAATTATTTGTTATTAAAAATAAATTAATAAATAAATATAATTATAATTTTAATTTTAAATTAAACAAAAAAAAAATAGAAGTTCTTTATGATTTATATAATTATATAAAAAATAAAGATAAAAGAATAAATTTTATTTCGTTAAGTTTATTAAGTAAGTGTGATTTAATATTAATATGTAATAGTGATTATAATATTAATTATGATATTAGACCTTTAGTAAATTTATCTATTAAAGTTCAGATGGAAAATAAATTTAATAGAGAAATAGGTATAAGTGGTGGTGGTGGTAATTATGATTTTAACTTTTTATTAAAAAAGAAAATTAATAATATTTCTTTAATATATCATTGAGCAAATGAATCTGTAAGAATTGCTTTAAATAATTTAAATGCTTTAAAAACACCTTTAGGAAGTATGCCTATAGTATTATCTAGTGGTTCACCAGGTATATTATTACATGAAGCAATTGGTCATGGATTAGAATCTGATTTTAATAGAAGACGTACATCATTGTTTTATGATAAATTAAATAAAAAAGTAGCTTCTAGTAATTGTACTATAATAGATGATAATAGTATTAAAGAAAAAATTGGTTCATCAAGTATAGATGATGAAGGTATAGTTTGTCAAAAAAGAGTTTTAATTAAAAATGGTTTTTTATTGTCTTATTTATTAGATAGATTAAATGCTCGTTTAATGAATTTAGAATCTAATGGTTGTGGTAGAAGAGAATCATATAGTTGTTTACCTATTCCTAGAATGAGTAATACATATTTATTATCTGGTAATTATAAAGTTAGTGATATTATAAATAGTGTTGATTATGGTATTTATATATCAAATTTATCAGGTGGTCAAGTAGATATAAGTTCAGGAAATTTTGTTTTTACTATATTAGAGGGTTATTTGATTAAGAATGGTAATATATTACATCCTATTAAAAAATCTAGTTTAATAGGTTCATCTTTAAATGTTATGAATAATATAAGTATGGTTGGTGATGATTTATTATTTGATTATGGTTTAGGTGTTTGTGGTAAAGATAATCAATCTGTTTATGTTAGTGTTGGTCAACCTACTTTAAAAATAAATTCAATGACTGTTGGTGGTTTAAATTAAATTAAGTTTTAATATTATGTTAAATTTAAAAAATTGTAATAAAAAAAATTTATGATTTTTGTTAGATGCTAAAAATAAAATTTTAGGTAGATTATCTACTATTATTTCTTATTTATTAATAGGAAAATATAATAGTAATTTTAAATCTAATATTATTAATGGAGGTTATGTAGTTGTAATAAATTCTGATTATATTATTGTTACAGGTAATAAATTTAATAATAAAGTTTATTATAGACATAGTGGTTATATAGGTGGTTTAAAAAAAGTTTTTTATAAAAATATGTTTATGAAAAGTTCTAAAAAAATTATTATGTTATCTGTTAAGGGTATGCTTCCTAAAAATTCTTTAGGTTCTTTAATGATTAAAAGATTAAAAATTTATAATAATAATTTTCATAATCATAATTCTCAAAAATTAATTTTAGTAAATTAAAATTTATATGATTATTTATAGTACAGGTAGAAGAAAAACATCTTCAGCTAGAGTTTTTATGACTGAAGGTATAGGTTTAATTAAAATTAATAATTTATTATTAGATAAATATTTTAATTTAGTTAAATATAAATTTAATATTATTAAAGTTTTAAGTATTAAAAAAAAATTATTTATAAATAATTTTAATTATTTTATAACTGTTAAAGGTGGTGGATTATCAAGTCAATCAATTGCTATTAGACATGGTATAAGTAGAGTATTATTAAAATATGATAATAATTTAAAAAAAAAATTAAGATTATTAGGTTTTGTAACTAGAGATAGTAGGAAAGTAGAAAGAAAAAAATATGGTTTAAGAAAATCTCGTTGTAGACATCAATATTCTAAACGTTAATTATATATATGATTTTATCTTCTGAATCTAGTCCTATAATTAAACAATATTTAAATATAAAAAAAAATTATAAAAATATTTTATTATTTTATCAAGTTGGAGATTTTTATGAATTATTTTTTAATGATGCAAAAAAGATATCTAATTTATTAAATTTAAAATTATCTTTTAAAAGATTTGTTAAATTTAAAAGTGTTCCTATGTCTGGTATACCAATTCATTGTTATAA
The DNA here is from genome assembly GCA_015134375.1 of Candidatus Stammera capleta. GTDB lineage: Bacteria > Pseudomonadota > Gammaproteobacteria > Enterobacterales > Enterobacteriaceae > Stammera > Stammera capleta_H. The sequence goes on along the minus strand of CP043980.1, from coordinate 90,719 downwards.
AAAATATTTAATTAAATTAATTAAATTAGGAGAATCTGTAGCTATATGTAATCAAATAGATAATTTATTAGATGAAAATAATTTAAAATATAGAAAAGTAGTTAAAATAATTACTCCAGGTACTGCATCTGAAAGTTATTTTTTAAATAAAAAAAAATATAATTATATAGCATCTATTTGAAAAGAAACTGATAGTTGTTTTAGTCTTTCTTTTTTAGATATTTTTAGTGGTAAATATTATATAATTATTTTAAATAGTTTATATGAACTTAAAATAGAATTATTAAAAAATAAACCATCTGAAATTATTTATTATAAATTTAATTTTAATATTTGTTTTTTGTTAAATTATTTTAATTGTTTTAGTTCTATTTCTAAATCTTTTTTTAATTATAAAAAGTGTTTATCAGTTTTATTAAATCATTTTAATTTATCTAATTTAGATTGTTTTAAATTAAATATTAATGATAAACATGTTGTTATATCTTTAGGAAGTTTGTTAGGTTATGTTAAATATACACAATTTATTGATTTGTTACATATTGATAATATAATTTTAATAAATAAATTAGATTATATTTATATTGATTATAATTCATTAAAAAATTTAGAGATATTAGATTCTGTTAATAAAAAGTTTACATTATTATATTTTTTGGATTCAACTTTAACCCCTATGGGAGGTCGTTTATTACGTAAATGATTAATTAATCCTATATTAAATTTAGAAATTATTAATTATAGACATAATATTATGAATTTAATATGGTTTAATAATGATAAATTTAGATTTAATTTAAAAAATATAGGTGATTTAGAAAGAATAATAGGTAAAATATGTTTAAAAAATGTTAATTCTAAAAATTTAATAAATTTAAAAAATTATTTTATTTATTTATTAAATATATTAGATTTAATAAATTTTAATAATTTTAGTAAATATAAGAATTTTTTAAGTTTTTTAAATAAAAAAGATATTATATTATATATAATTAATTTAATTAGTAGTTCTATAGTAAATCCTAAAGATGATTTAAATAATTTAATATTAACAGGTTATAATATTAAATTAGATAAATATAAAAATTTTAATGTTAATAGTATAAATTATATAAATAATTTAGAGATTAATGAAAGATATAAAACTAAAATAAATAATTTATTTATTAGATATAGTAAATTATATGGATATTATATTAAAATTAATAATAGTGATTTAAAGTATATTCCTTGTTATTATATTGAACTTAATTCTTTTAAAAATTATAAAATATTTTCTTTTTCTAAACTTAAAAAATTTGAAATTAAATTATTAAAAATTAGAAAAAAAATATTATTATTAGAGAAATATATTTTTAATAAAATTTTAAATAAAATTATTAAATATATTGTAGATTTAAGATTTATTTCTGATTTTATTTCAGAATTAGATATATTATCTAATTTTGTTTATAAATCAATTAATTATAATTATAATAAACCTATATTTGTTAATTATTCATATTTAAAAATTATTGATAGTAGTCATCCTATTTTATCAAATATATTGAAAGATAAATTTATTAATAATAATATATTAATTGATAAAGATATTAGAACATTATTAATTACAGGTCCTAATATGGGTGGTAAAAGTACTTATATGAGGCAAATAGCTATTATATGTATAATGGCTTATATAGGTTGTTATGTACCTGTTAAGAAAGCTTATATAGGTTTAATAGACAAAATTTTAACTAGAATAGGGTTTTCAGATAATATATTGTTTAATAAGTCTACTTTTATGGTAGAAATGTCAGATGTATCTTATATTATGAATAATTCTACTAAAAATAGTTTAGTAATTATTGATGAAATGTGTAGGGGTACTTCTTATTATGAAGGAATATCTTTAGCATGATCTTGTTTAAATTATATTTCTAAATATATTAAATGTATTACATTATTTTCTACTCATTTTTATGAATTAGTAAATATTGGTAAATTGAATTTTAATATTAAAAAAATATATTTTGATTATGTTAAAATAAATAGTAATATTATTTTTTTGTATAAAATTAAAAATGGTGTTTGCAGTAATAGTTGTAGTTTTTATATAGCTAAAAAATCAGGTATTCCTAAATCAGTAATAGATATTTCTTTATTAGTATTTAATAGAATTAATTTGTTTTTTAATAGTAAAAATATTATTTCAAATAATAATTTTAATAAAAATTATTTAAAAATATTTAATATAATTAAGTCTATGAAAGATGATTTATCTTTTAAAGATTTATTTATTAAAATTAAAAAAATAAGAGAACTTTTATAATAGGTAATTTGTATGTATAATTATGAAATAGTTTTTTTAGTTTATCCTGATAAAACTATGTATATAGAAAATATATTAAATTATTATATAAATTTTGTTAATAATAAAAATGGTAAAATTCATAGATTTGAAGATTGAGGTTTAAGATATTTATCATATTCAATAAAGAATATGTATAAAGCTCATTATATATTAATGAATATAGAAATTGATAAAGTTAGTATTAAAGAAATGGAAAAAAATTTTTTAAATAATGATAGTATTTTAAGGTTTATTATATTAAAAAAAAAATTTACTGAGATAAATTCTTCTTCAATGAATAAAAAAATTAGTAAATTGAATTTTAATTTATTAATTAAATAATTATTATTTATTTTTTTATTAGGTGGTGAAATGAATTTTTATAAAAAAAAATATTATAAATTTTTTAATAAGGATTTAATTGATTATAAAAATATTGATATTTTAAAAGAATATATTACTGAATGTTATAAAATAATTCCTAGTAGAATTACAGGTATTTCGTCTAAATTTCAAAGAAAATTATCTAAAGCTATCAAAATAGCTAGATATTTATCTTTATTACCATATACTGATTTACATAAATAGTTTTTTAGGTGAATTTAATGATTAAAATTAAAGTTTTAATTATAGATAAAAAAAGTTTAATGTTTGGTAAAGTTTTATATGTTAAGTCTGGTTATGCTAGGAATTTTTTAGTTCCTTATGGAAAAGCTGTTTATGCTACTTCTTATAATTTAAAAAAATTTAAAATTAATAATTTAATTGTTAAAGATAATATTAAATTTAAATTAAGTAGATTTAATGATTTATATAAAAAAATTATTTCTATATCTCCTTTAATATTGAAATTAAGATGTGATAATAAAAATAAATTATTTGGTTCTGTAAAAAATATTGATATTAAAAATATTTTTTTTGAAAAATTAAATATTAAGTTATCTAAAAAATGTATTATTTTACCTAATGGTCCTATTAAATATATAGGTAATTATGAAATTAAAATTTCTTTATATGAAAATAATGTTTTTAATTTTTTATTAAATATTATTAAATTAAATTCTTAGTTTTTTAGATATTTATTTTATTAATTAAAAAATTTTTATAAAATATTTTAAAAATATCTTGTTTTATTTTTTTTTTCTGTTATATTTATTAATTATATTTATAATATTAATTATATATTTTAATATATATAATTAATTTGTTCTTTAAAATAAATAATTTTGCGGATATATAAAACATATTACATATATTTAAAGATTTTAAAGTATAGTTAGTTTGTTTTGAAGAGTTTGATCATGGCTCAGATTGAACGCTAGCGGCAAGCTTAACACATGCAAGTCGAACGGCAACATAAAAGTTTTTTTTTGATGGCGAGTGGCGAACGGGTGAGTAATGTTTGAGAATCTACCTTAAGAAGGGGGATAACCATTGGAAACGATGGCTAATACCGCATGAAGTTAAAAATTTATTTTTTAATTAAAGTAGGGGATTCTTTATTGAACCTTATGTCTTAAGATGAGCTCAAATAAGATTAGCTAGTAGGTAAGGTAAAGGCTTACCTAGGCAATGATCTTTAGCTGGTCTGAGAGGATGGCCAGCCACACTGGAACTGAGATACGGTCCAGACTCCTACGGGAGGCAGCAGTGGGGAATATTGCACAATGGGGGAAACCCTGATGCAGCTATGCCGCGTGTATGATGAAGGCCTTAGGGTTGTAAAATACTTTCAGTAAGGAAGAAGATTTATATAATAAAACTATATATTTTTGACGTTACTTACAAAAGAAGCATCGGCTAACTCCGTGCCAGCAGCCGCGGTAATACGGGGGATGCAAGCGTTAATCGGAATTACTGGGCGTAAAGAGCATGTAGGTGGTTTGTTGTGTCAGATTTGAAATCCCTAAGCTTAACTTAGGAATAATATTTGAAACTAATAAACTAGAGTATCGTAGAGGAAGGTGGAATTCCAGGTGTAGCGGTGAAATGCGTAGATATCTGGAGGAATATCAGTGGCGAAGGCGGCCTTCTGGACGAATACTGACACTTAAGTGCGAAAGCGTGGGGAGCAAACAGGATTAGATACCCTGGTAGTCCACGCTGTAAACGATGTCAACTTGAAGGTTGTAACTTTAGTTATGGCTTTCGTAGCTAACGCGTTAAGTTGACCGCCTGGGGAGTACGACCGCAAGGTTAAAACTCAAATGAATTGACGGGGGCCCGCACAAGCGGTGGAGCATGTGGTTTAATTCGATGCAACGCGCAGAACCTTACCTGGTCTTGACATCCAGCGAATTTCATAGAAATATGAAAGTGCTTTTTATAAAGAACGCTGAGACAGGTGCTGCATGGCTGTCGTCAGCTCGTGTTGTGAAATGTTGGGTTAAGTCCTGTAACGAGCGCAACCCTTGTTCTTTGTTGCCAACAGGTAATGCTGGGAACTCAAAGAAGACTGCCAATGACAAATTGGAGGAAGGTGGGGATGACGTCAAGTCATCATGGCCCTTACGACCAGGGCTACACACGTGCTACAATGGCATATACAAAGAGTAGCAAACTTGTAAAAGTAAGCCAATCTCAAAAAGTATGTCTTAATTCGGATTGAAGTCTGCAACTCGACTTCATGAAGTCGGAATCGCTAGTAATCGTGAATCAGAATGTCACGGTGAATACGTTCTCGGGCCTTGTACACACCGCCCGTCACACCATGGAAGTGCGTTGCAAAAGAAATGAATAATTCAACCCAATTTGGGAGATAATTTATTACTTTGTGATTCATGACTGGGGTGAAGTCGTAACAAGGTAACCGTAGGGGAACCTGCGGTTGGATCACCTCCTTATTTATATTATGTGATTTGTTTTTTATTCGTAAAATTATTTATTAATTCGTGATGATAGTTGTCCTCTTCGTCTAGAGGTTTAGGACATCGCTCTTTCACGGCGGCAACAGGGGTTCAAATCCCCTAGAGGACATTTGTTCTGTAAAATTTTATTTAAAACATTTTAAAGTTGTGAAGTTAAGTAATAAAGCGTATATGGTGGATGCCTTGGCAATCAGAGGCGATGAAGGACGTGTTAATCTGCGAAAAGTGTCGATGAGTTGATAAAAAGCGATATTAATCGGCAATATCCGAATGGGAAAACCTAATACAATTAATATTGTATTATTATTAATTGAATAAATAGATTAATAAGGCAAACCAAGAGAACTGAAACATCTAAGTATCTTGAGGAAAAGAAATCAATTGAGATTCTCTTAGTAGTGGCGAACGAAAAGGGATTAGCTAAAGTATATTTTTAAATTTTTATATTATTAGAATAATTTGGAAAAATTAACGATACAAGGTGATAGTCCTGTATATTAAAATATATTAATTTATTTACTTTGTAAGTAGGGCGAGACACGAGAAATCTTGTCTGAAGATAGGGGGACCATCCTCTAAAGCTAAATACTACTGATTGACCGATAGTGAACTAGTACCGTGAGGGAAAGGTGAAAAGAACCCCGGTTAGGGGAGTGAAATAGAACCTGAAACCGTATACGTACAAGCAGTAGGAGCATTTTAAAAATGTTACTGCGTACCTTTTGTATAATGGGTCAGCGAGTTATATTTTGTAGCAAGGTTAACTTTTAATAAGGTAGCCACAGGGAAACCGAGTCTTTATAGGGCGTTAGTTGCAGGATATAGACCCGAAACCCGGTGATCTAACTATGAGCAGGTTGAAGATAAGGTAATACTTATTGGAGGACCGAACTGACTGATGTTGAAAAATCAGCGGATGACTTGTGGTTAGGGGTGAAAGGCCAATCAAACCGGGAGATAGCTGGTTCTCCTCGAAAACTATTTAGGTAGTGCCTTACGAATTAATCTTTAGGGGTAGAGCACTGTTTCAGTTAGGGGATCTTCCAGATTTACCAATCTGACGCAAACTCCGAATACTAAAGAAAATTATCGTAGGAGACACACATTGGGTGCTAAGATCCAATGTGGAAAGGGAAACAGCCCAGATCGCAAGCTAAGGTCCCAAAATTATGATTAAGTGGTAAACGAGGTGAGAAGGCTTAGACAGCTAGGATGTTGGCTTAGAAGCAGCCATCATTTAAAGAAAGCGTAACAGCTCACTAGTCTAGTCATCTTGCGCGGAAGATTTAACGGGGCTAAATCATATACCGAAGCTGCGACAATAATTATGTTTCATATTTAATTATTGGGTAGAGGAGCGTTCTGTAAGTTGTAGAAGATATATTGTAAAGTATATTGGAGATATCAGAAGTGAGAATGCTGACATGAGTAACGATAAAGTAGGTGAAAAACCTACTCGCCGAAAAACTAAGGTTTCCTACCCAACGTTAATCGGGGTAGGGTTAGTCGATACCTAAGGTGAGGCTGAAAAGCGTAATCGATGGATAACAGGTTAATATTCCTGTACTTGGTATTATTAGTGATGGGATGACGAAGAAGGTTAGATTAGCCGAGTATTGGATTTTCGGTTTAAGTGTGTAGATATATATTTAGGAAAATCCGAATATTTTTTTTTTTATCGAGACATTATGACTAAACTTTTAAGTTGAAGTAATTTATACCATGCTTCCTAGAAAAATCTCTAAACGTTGTAATAATATTAAATCGTACTATAAACCGACACAGGTGGTTAGGTAGAGAATACTAAGGCGCTTGAGAGAACTCGGGTAAAGGAACTAGGCAAAATAGTGCCGTAACTTAGGGAGAAGGCACACTAATATTAGGTGATGAAATTTACTTTTTTAGCTGAAATTAGTCTAAGATAAATGCTGGCTGCAACTGTTTATTAAAAACACAGCACTGTGCAAACACGTAAGTGGAAGTATACGGTGTGATGCCTGCCCGGTGCCGGAAGGTTAATAAAGAAGGTTAAAGTTTTACTTGAAGCTTTTAATTGAAGCCCCGGTAAACGGCGGCCGTAACTATAACGGTCCTAAGGTAGCGAAATTCCTTGTCGGGTAAGTTCCGACCTGCACGAATGGCATAATGATGGCCAGACTGTCTCTACCCGAGACTCAGTGAAATTGAAATTGCTGTGAAGATGCAGTGTACCTGCGGCAAGACGGAAAGACCCCGTGAACCTTTACTATAGCTTAATATTGAATATTGAATGTTAATGTGTAGGATAGGTGGGAGACTGTGAAGTAATTACGCTAGTTTTTATGGAGTCGACCTTGAAATACCACTCTTTAATTTTTATTATTCTAACCATTTTCCGTTATCCGGAATTGGGACAATGTTTGGTGGGTAGTTTGACTGGGGCGGTCTCCTCCTAAAAAGTAACGGAGGAGTACAAAGGTCAGCTAATTACGGTCGGAAATCGTAATTTTAGTGCAAAGGCATAAGCTGGCTTAACTGTAAGCGTGACAACGCGAACAGATGCGAAAGCAGGTCTTAGTGATCCGGTGGTTCTGTATGGAAAGGCCATCGCTCAACGGATAAAAGGTACTCCGGGGATAACAGGCTGATATCGCCCAAGAGTTCATATCGACGGCGGTGTTTGGCACCTCGATGTCGGCTCATCACATCCTGGGGCTGTAGTCGGTCCCAAGGGTATGGCTGTTCGCCATTTAAAGTGGTACGCGAGCTGGGTTTAGAACGTCGTGAGACAGTTCGGTCCCTATCTGCCGTGGGCGTAGGAAATTTGAAAGGATCTGTTCCTAGTACGAGAGGACCGGAATGGGTGTACCTATGGTGTTCGGGTTGTTATTCCAATAGCATTGCCCGGTAGCTAAGTACATAAAAGATAAGTACTGAAAGCATATAAGTACGAAACTTACCTTAAGATTAAATTTCCCAGAAAATTTTTATTAAATTTTCCTAAAGGATTGTTATAGACTATGACGTTGATAGGTCAGGTGTGTAAGCATAGTGATATGTTCAGCTAACTGATACTAATAATCCGTGAGTCTTAACTTCACAACTTTAAGATGTTTTTATATCTGGCAAAAATAGCATAATGGTACCACCTGATTCCATTTCGAACTCAGAAGTGAAATATTATAGCGCTGATGGTAGTGTAAGGTTTTTCTTATGTGAGAGTAAGTAATTGCCAGATATTATAATTAGGTACGATAGTTCAGTAGGTTTAGAATACCAGCCTGTCACGCTGGGGGTCACGGGTTCGAGCCCCGTTCGTACCGGTACTGATAACTATATAAATTTATATATTATATGATAGATAATAATAAATATAAAAATAATTTAATATGGATAGATTTAGAAATGACAGGATTGGATCCTGAAAAAAATAGAATAATTGAAATAGCTACTTTAATAACTGATATAAATTTAAATATTATAGTTAAAGGTCCTAATTTAGTAATATATCAAAAAAATAAACATTTATTTAATATGAATAAATGGAATTTAAAAATACACACTAAAACTGGTTTATTAAATAAAGTTAAAAAAAGTTTTATTAATGAATTTATAGCTGAAAAATTAACTATTAATTTTTTAAAAAATTATATTAAAAAGAAATCTTCTCCTATATGTGGAAATACTGTTGCACAAGATAGAAGATTTTTATTTAAATATATGCCTAAATTAGAATCTTTTTTTAATTATAAATATATTGATGTTAGTGTATTTAAAGAATTATTTAATAGATGAATACCTAATTTTATAAATTTTAATAAAAAAAATATACATAAAGCTTTATATGATGTAGAAGAATCAGTTAATGAACTTTTATATTATAAATTTTTTTTAAATAAATATTTAAATATATTATAATTTTGCGGAAATAGCTTAATAGGTAGAGCATAACCTTGCCAAGGTTAAGGTTACGAGTTCGATTCTCGTTTTCCGCTTTTTTTTTGAATTTATTTTTTTTTATAATTTTTTATTTTTTATTATTATAAATGAATAATATTAAAATTTTACCTTATAGTACTATAAATAAAATATCTTCAGGTGAAATAATATATAAACCATTTCTTATATTAAAAGAATTATTAGAAAATAGTTTAGATGCAAAATCTTCATTTTTAAAGATTTATTTTAAAAATAAAGGTATGAAATTAATTAAAGTAGTTGATAATGGTTTTGGTATTAATAAAAAAAATTTATTAATGTGTATAAAAAATAATAGTACTAGTAAAATATTTTTTTTTGAAGATTTGTATAAATTAAATAGTTTTGGATTTAGAGGTCAAGCTTTATCATTAATAAGTAGTATATGTAGATTTTGTATATCTTCTAATTGTATTAATCAAAATATTGGTTGATCATTATTTAATGATTTAAATAATTTTTCAAAATTTTATATTAAACCTATTTCTCATAATATTGGAACTATAGTTTCTGTTAAAGATATATATATAAATATTCCTTTTAATAGAAATAAGTTATTTTTATATTTAAATTATGAATGATTTTTAATTAAAAAATTTATTAATAATTTTATATTATGTAATTATAATATAAAATTTAATATATTTAATAATAATAAGTTATTTAATAGTTATTTTTATAATAAAAATAAAAAAGAATCTATAATAAATAGAATTATAAATATTTATGGTAATATAAATAAAAAATATTATATTGATATATTTGGTGATTATTGATTTTGTTATGGTTTTTTTTTATTATTTAATAAATTTAAAATAGTAAAATTAATATTTATAAATAATAGAATAATTAGTAAAGATAATTTCTTATTTAAAGTTTTTAATGATTTTATAATTAATTTTTTAAATTTTAAAAAGTTATCATATATTTTTTATTTTTTTATAGATTATAAATATATTAATATAAATATTTGTCCTAATAAAAGTAAAATTTTATTTTTAAATAATATAGACTTATATAATTCAATTTATAAAAATTTATTATTTTTTTTTAAAAAAAAAAAAATATTTAATTTATATAATAGTAATATTAATAATTTAAATTTAGTTAAAGATGTTTATAAAGAATATTATTCTTTAGAAAAAATAAATAATAAAAATTATTTACAATTTTTTATAATTAATTTTGGAAAAATAATAAGTATTATTAATAATAAGTATTTATTTTCTATTAAAGATAATTTTATTATAATATCAAATTTATGTTCTATTTTTTATTATTTTAATTTTTTAGTTATAAAATATAATTTTTATAATTTAATTTGAACTAAAAAAGTATTAATAATTTTTAGTATTGATAAATTATTTATTAATATAAATGAATATATTATAAATTTATTAAATAAATTGGGTTTTTATTTTATTATTGATATTAATCAATTAATAGTTAAATTTTTTAAAATACCGTTATTTTTAAATAATATTAATTTTAAAAAGTTTTTATTAGATTTAGATATATTTTTATTTAATAAAGATAATTTTAAAATAATAAATATTATTTATTGAATTAAAAATTTTATATTTTTATATAAAAATATTAATATTAATGAATCTATAATTTTAATAAGTAATTTTTGTAATATAGTTAATAATATAGATTTTAAAATAAAAATTTTTAAATTTTTAGATTTAAATGATTTTTTGTGGTAATTATATTTTATGTTAAATTTAATTAAAAATTTTAAAAATAATAATGTTTTTTGTTTAATTGGACCTACTTCTGTAGGTAAAACTTTTATTTCAATAGAATTATATAAATATTTTCCTTTTGAAATTATAAGTGTAGATTCTGCTTTAGTTTATAAATATATGAATATAGGAACAGATAAACCTTCTTTAAATAAATTAAAAAAATATCCTCATAGATTAATTAATATTATTGATCCTAAATATTTTTATTCTGTTAATAATTTTTTTTTAGATGTAATAAAAAATATTTATGAAATAATTTATATTAAAAAAAAAACACCTTTATTAGTAGGTGGTACTATGATGTATTATAATGTTTTATTTAATGGTTTAAATATTTTACCTAGTAGTAATTTAAATATTAGAAATTATATTGAGTATTTGTTTATTAAATATGGTAATAAATATGTTTATAATATTTTGAGTAAATTAGATTATTGTATATGTAAAAAAATACATTATAATGATAAGTATAGAATTATGAGAAATTTAGAAATATTTTTATTATCAGGTAAAAAAATATCTAATTTAAAGAATGAAAATAAATTAAAACTTAATTTAAATTTTATTAAAATAATAATATTATTTGATAATAATGTTAATTATAAAAATTTGATTAAAAATAGATTTTATAATATGTTAAAAAATAATTTTAAAAAAGAGGTATTATATTTATACAATAGAGGTGATTTAAGTATTAATCATTCTTCTATTAAATGTATTGGTTATAAACAAATGTGATTATATTTAGATAATAAAATAAATTATGTTAATATGATAAATCAAAGTATAAATAAAACTTTTTTATTAGTAAAGAATCAATTTAAATGAATTAAAAAATGATATAGTAAAAGTTTTATTGTTTATAATAATATTTATTGTTTACATAATATTATTAATTATATAAAAATTTTAATTTAATTAATTTTTTATGAAAAATATTTTAGATTTAAATTTTATTAATAGATGTTTAATAGTATTTATAAAAAAAAATAATAGAAATGATTTATATGATATAAATGAATTTAAAAGATTAGTTATATCTTCAAATTTTAAAATTATTAAATATTTAAATTTTAATATTAAAAAAATTAATATAAAATATTATATTGGTTTAGGTAAATTAATTAAATTAAAATATTTTATAAAAAAATATAATTTATATTATATTTTATTTAATATAATTTTAAAAAACAGTCAAGAGATAAATTTAAAAAAATTTTTAAATTGTAAAATTTTAGATATTAATAATATTATATTAAATATTTTTAGAATAAAAGCTAAAACTTATTTTGGTAAATTACAAGTTGAATTAGCTTATTTATATTATTTAAGTACAAGATTAGTTAACAGATGGAGTCATTTAGAACGTCAAAGAGGTAATATAAAAAATATATCAGGTCCTGGTGAAAAACAAATAGAAATAGATAGAAGAATAATAAAAAAAAAGATTAATAATATAAAAAATAAATTATATAAAATTAAAATTCAAAAAAATAAAAGTAATAAATTTAGAATTAAATGTAATTTTTATACTGTTTCTTTAGTTGGTTATACAAATTCAGGTAAATCTACTTTATTTAATTTATTAACTAATTCTAAATTAGATATTGAAAATAGATTTTTTAGTACATTAGATACTTATATAAAAAAATTTAAAAATGAATTAAATATTAATAAAATTTTAATATCTGATACTATTGGTTTTATAAAAAATTTACCTAAAGAATTATTTAGTTCTTTTGAATCTACATTAGAAGAAATTAATAATTCTAATTTAATATTTAATATAGTTGATGTATCAAATAAATTTTATAAATATCATATGTATTATGTTAATAATTTATTAAAGAAAATTTTAAATAAAAATATACCTATAATTAATATTATGAATAAAATAGATAAATTATATAATATTTTACCTAATTTGGATTTAAGATCAAATAAAATATGAATTTCTGCTAAATATAATTTAGGTATAAATTTAATAATTAAGTATATAAAATTTTTTTTTAAAAAATTTTATAAAATTTATAAAATTTTTATACCTTATAAATTAGATAATAATTTTTATAGTTATTTATATAAAAATAATTATATTTATAAAAAAGTATATTTAAAAAATAATTATGATAAATATTATATTTATTTAAATATGACTAAAATAGAATTTAATAATTTATTAAAAAATTATCCTTTTATTTTAAAATATATTATTTAAAATGAATATTTTTTTTTATGGTATAAATGTTGTTAAAAATTTAATTAAATTTAAATATAAATATATAAAATATATATATTTATGTAAATATAGAAATGATAAAAAATTTTTAAATATAAAATTTTTGGCTGAAAAATATTTAATAAAATTAAATTTTGTTAATAAAAATTATTTTAATTTTTTGTCTAATAAAAATATTAATCATCAAAATATAATAGCTTTTACAGAAAAAAATATATTTAATTTTAATAAACAAAATTTATTTGATATTTTAAATAGAAAAAAATTTTTATCAATATTAATTGTTGATAGAATAGTTGATCCATATAATTTAGGTTCTTGTATAAGAAGTGCTGTAGCTTTTGGTGTAGATATTATATTACTTAATAAATTAAATTGCGTTTCAATATATAATAATATAGTTCATAAATCTTCAGTGGGTTCAATTTTTAAAATAAAAATATTACAAATTAATAACATATCTAATATAATAGATATTTTAAAAATTAATTATTTTTATTATATTATAGGAACTTGTTTAAAATCTAATAATTTATTGAATAATTTTAAATTTAATTATTCTAATTTTAATGGTTTAGTATTAATTTTAGGTTCTGAAAATTTAGGTGTTAAAAAAAAATTAAAAGAAAAATGTAATATTTTATTAAAAATACCTATTAAGAATATAAATTCTCTTAATGTATCTGTAGCTAATGGAATATTATTATATAATTTATTATTATTTAAAAATAATTAAATATTTACTTTATAATATAATTTTTTTTAAATAAATTTGGTTTAGAATTATAAATATTTTTTATTTTATTTATTTTTTTTCCACTAATTTGTATTTTTGTTATTCTTAAAATATTTTTTGAAGTTTGTATATCTAAATATTTTTTATTATATTTTATTATTTGTCCTATTTTATATATATATTTTTTTTTTATTATTTTTACTTTTCAAATAAAAATTATATACTTTTTATAATAAAAAAATGTTTTTGGTCATAAGCAAAAAGCTCTTATCTGTCTTTCTATATATTTTGCCTTATTATTTCAATTAATTTTACCATCTATTTTATATATTTTTTTAGTATATGTAGATTTTTTTTTATTTTGTTTTTTATATTTTATTTTATTTTCTTTTATTTTTTTAAAAAATTTAAATAAAATTTTAAGTGATAATTTTGTTAATTTTTTGTATAAACTAATGTAATTTTCTTTTTTATTAATTTTATATTTTTTTTGTAATATTATATTACCTTCATCTATTTTTTTATTTATTTTAATTAATGTTACTCCTGTAATTTTATAATTTTTTAAAATACTATATTGTATAGGTGATGGTCCTTTTAATTTTGGTAATAAAGATGGATGTATATTAAAACATCCTATTTTAGTTTTTTTAATAATATATTTTGATATTTTTAAACCAAAACATATTATAATTATTAAATATAATTTTTTTATTTTAATATTTTTTTTAAATATATTTTTTATTTCTTCATTATTTTTTATTTTAAATATATTTAAATTTTTATATTTAGATAATTTACAAACTATATCATTTTTTTTAGTTATTATTAGAATAATTTTATATATTTTTTTTTTTATAATTTTTTTAAATTGATAATATGCTATTTTTTGTGTTCCAATTAGTATTATTTTTTTTTTGTTTTTTTTTTTCATTATTAGTCTAATATTAATTTACCTTTTAAATGATCTATTTCATGTTGTATACAAATTGATATTATATTTTTATATTTTGATATTAATTTTTCCCCATTTAAATTATATGTAGATATTATTATTTCTTTATATCTAATTGTATTGAATATTTTATTAGGTATAGATAAACATGATTCTTTAGTTTTTATTTTATTTTTTTTTAATATTATTTTTGGATTAATTAATATTATTTTTTTTTTATTGTGGTTTATTACTATTATTGATTTATTTATATTTACTTGATTTGAAGCTAATCCTATACCATTATAAAATTTTAGTGTATTAAACATATTTTTTATTTTTTTTTTTATTTCTTTATTAAAAATTTTAACTTTATTTGTTTTTTTTCTTAATATTTTATTAGGGTATATAATTAATTTTAGTATATTCATATATTTATATTTAAATTACCCAAGGCGGGATTTGAACCCGCACAGTTATTTTAAACTAAGGGATTTTAAGTCCCTTGTGTCTACCAATTTCACCACTTGGGTGTTTAGGCGTGTCTCGGAATTGAACCGAGTTAGGTGGGTTTGCAATCCACTGCATTACCAATTTGCTAACACGCCATTTATATTTTATATTATTTTAATATTAAAATAATTATTTTATTTAAATTATTATATAATTTTAATTATATTTTAATATTAATTATATAATATATATATTATAATTTAAATAAAATATTTATTTTATTTATTAATATTTTATATTTTTTTTTATTATTAAATAATTTATAAGGAAAAATTTTAATGATTACTATAAATCAGTTAGTTAGAAAATCTAGAAAAAATAAAAAGTTTAAAAATAATGTTCCAGCTTTATCAAAATGTCCTCAAAAAAGAGGTGTTTGTATAAAAGTATATACTACTACTCCTAAAAAACCTAATTCTGCTTTAAGAAAAGTTTGTAGGGTACGTTTAACTAATGATGTAGAAGTTACAGCTTATATACCTGGTGAGGGTCATAATTTACAAGAACATTCTGTAGTTTTGATAAGAGGTGGTAGAGTTAAAGATCTTCCAGGTGTAAGATATCATGTAATAAGAGGTGCTTTAGATTGTTCAGGTGTTAAAAATAGAAATAGATCTAGATCTAAATATGGAGTTAAATTAAAATAATAATTATAAATTTTGAGGTTTTTGTGTCTCGTCGTCATGTATCAAGTAAAAAAAATATTAATCCAGATATTATATATAATTCTGAATTAGTATCTAAATTTATTAATTTATTAATGTTAAATGGTAAAAAATCTATAGCTGAAAAAATATTATATAATTCTTTAAATATTTTAAAATCTAAATTAAAAAAAGATAGAATTGAATTATTAGAATTAGCAATAAATAATGTTAAACCTATAGTAGAAATAAAAACTAGAAGAGTAGGTGGTACTACATATCAAATACCTATAGAAGTTAGACCTTCTAGAGGTAATACACTTGCTATGCGTTGAATAATTTTATCTGCTAGAAAAAGGTCAAAAAATAAAATGTTATTTAATTTATCTGAAGAATTATTAGAAGCAATAAATAATAGAGGTTTAGCTGTTAAAAAAAGAGATGAAGTACATAAAATAGCTGAAGCTAATAAAGCTTTTGCTCATTATAGATGATAAATAAAGAGGTATTTAATGCGTCGTATAACTTCTATATCTAAATATAGAAATATAGGTATAAGTGCTCATATAGATGCTGGTAAAACTACAACTACAGAAAGAATATTATTTTATACAGGTGTAAATTATAAGATGGGTGAAGTACATGATGGTACAGCAACTATGGATTGAATGGTACAAGAACAAGAGAGAGGTATAACTATTACATCTGCTGCTATTACAGCTTTTTGATCTGGAACTTTTAATCAATATGATTCTCATAGAATAAATATTATTGATACTCCTGGTCATGTTGATTTTACTATTGAAGTTGAAAGATCTATGAGAATATTAGATGGAGCTGTAATGATATATTGTTCTGTAGGTGGTATTCAACCTCAATCAGAAACTGTATGAAAACAAGTTAATAAATATAAAGTTCCTAGAATAGCTTTTATAAATAAAATGGATAGAGTAGGATCTAATTTTTTCAAGATATTAAAAAATCTTGAAAATAAGTTTAAAATTAGAGTTATTCCTATACAATTACCTATAGGTAATGAAAATTCATTTAAAGGTTTAATTGATTTAATAAGTATGAAATCAATTATATGAAATAGTAATAATAATGGTTTAGATTTTAAAAAATTTAATTTAAGTAATGATTTATTAAATGTTTCAAAAAAGTGAAGAAATAAAATATTAGAATATGTTGCAGATTCTTCAGATGATTTAATGTATAAATATTTAAATGGAGTAGATTTTAGTATAAAAGAAATTAAAAGTTGTTTAAGAAAAAATGTTTTAAATAATGATGTTTTATTAGTAACTTGTGGTTCTGCTTTTAAAAATAAAGGTATACAATTATTATTAGATTCTATTATTGATTATTTACCATCTCCTAAAGATTTGTATAAAACAAGAGGTTTATGTATTAAAAATTCTAATTTAAATATTATTAGAAATATAAACGATAATGAATATTTTTGTGCTTTAGCTTTTAAAGTAGCTAATGATCCATTTGTTGGAAATTTAACTTTTTTAAGAATATACTCAGGTTATATAAAATCTGGTGATATAGTTTTAAATTCTAGTAGAAATCAAAAAGAAAGAATAGGTCGTTTAGTTCAAATGCATGCTAATAAAAAAGTAGAAATTAAAAAAGTTTTTTCAGGAGATATAGCAGCAGCAATAGGTTTAAAAAATGTATTTACTGGAGATACTTTATGTGATATTAATAATCCTATATTATTAGAAAAAATAGAATTTCCTAATCCAGTTATATCAATATCTTTAGAACCTAAGACTAAATTGGATCAGGAAAAAATAGGATTAGCTTTATCTAGATTAATTAAAGAAGATCCTTCTTTTAAAAGTTATTATGATAATGAATTAAATCAAATCATAATTTCAGGTATGGGTGAATTACATTTAGAAATTATTGTAGATAGATTGAAAAGAGAATTTAATATTAATTGTAATATTGGTAAACCTGAAGTTTCATATAGAGAAACTATTTTAAAAAGTGTGAATAATATAGAAGGAAAATATATTAGACAAACTGGTGGTAGAGGTCAGTATGGTCATGTAGTTATTGATTTATATCCTTTAAATAAAAATGATTTAAATTTATCAGAAAATGGTTATTTATTTATAAATGATATTAAAGGTGGTGTAATTCCTAATGAATATATTTCGTGTATTAATAAAAGTATAAAAGAACAATTAAAATCTGGTCCTTTAGCTGGATATCCTGTAACTAATGTAAAAGTAAGATTATTTTTTGGATCTTATCATGATGTAGATTCTTCTGAAATAGCATTTAAAATGGCTGCTTCTATAGCTTTTAAAGAAGCTTTTTTAAAATCTAGTCCTGTTTTATTAGAACCAATAATGAAAGTAGAAGTTGAAACACCTGAAAAATATGTAGGTGATGTTGTAGGTGATATTAATAGAAGAAGAGGTTTGATAGATAATATTTATGATGTTAATTTAGGTAAATTAATAAAATCATATGTTCCTTTATCTGAAATGTTTGGTTATTCTACTGATTTAAGGTCTCAAACTAAAGGTAGAGCTTTGTATTCAATGGAATTTTTTAAGTATGAAAAATGTCCAAGTATAATTTGTGAAAAAATAATTAATAAAAGAAAAAAATAATTAAATATGAGATAATTATTATGTCTAAAAAAAAATTTGAACGTTCTAAAATACATTTAAATGTAGGTACTATTGGTCATGTAGATCATGGTAAGACAACTTTAACTTCAGCAATAACAACTATTTTATCATCTAAATATGGAGGTGAAGCTAGAGCTTTTGATCAAATAGATAATGCACCAGAAGAAAAAGAAAGAGGTATTACAATTAATACATCACATGTTGAGTATGATACAAAAAATAGACATTATGCACATGTAGATTGTCCAGGTCATGCTGATTATATAAAAAATATGATTACTGGTGCTGCTCAAATGGATGGTGCTATATTAGTAGTAGCTGCTACAGATGGTCCTATGCCACAAACAAGAGAACATATATTATTAGCTCGTCAAGTAGGTGTTCCTTATATTATAGTTTTTTTAAATAAATGTGATATGGTAGATGATGATGAGTTATTGGAATTAGTAGAAATGGAAATTAGAGATATTTTAACTGAATATGAATTTCCTGGTGATAAAACTCCTATAATAAGAGGATCAGCTCTTAAAGCTTTAGAAGGTATAAAACAATGAGAAGATAAAATATTTGATTTAGCAAATTATTTAGATAAATATATTCCATCACCTAAAAGAATTATTGATAAACCTTTTTTATTACCTATAGAAGATGTTTTTTCTATACCTGGTAGGGGAACAGTAGTTACTGGTAGAATAGAAAGAGGTATTGTTAAGATTGGTGAAGAAATTGAAATTGTAGGAATAAAAGATACTAAAAAATCTATATGTACTGGTGTAGAAATGTTTAGAAAAATTTTAGATGAAGGTAGAGCAGGTGAAAATGTAGGAATATTATTGAGAGGTATAAAAAGAGAAGAAATTGAAAGAGGTCAGGTTTTATCTAAACCTGGATCAATAACTCCTCATACTAAATTTGAATGTGAAGTATATATTTTATCAAAAAATGAAGGTGGTAGACATACAGCTTTTTTAAATGGTTATAGACCTCAATTTTATATTAGAACAACAGATGTTACAGGTACAATAGAACTTCCTAAAGGAATAGAAATGGTTATGCCAGGTGATAATATAAAAATGTTTGTTAATTTATTTTTTCCTGTAGCAATAGATGAGGGTTTGCGTTTTGCTATTAGAGAGGGTGGTAAAACAGTTGGGGCAGGTATTGTAACTAAGATAATTAAATAGTTTATTTTATAATATGCATAATCAAAGAATTAGAATAAAACTTAAATCTTTTGATCATAGATTAATTGATATTTCTACTATAGAGATTATAGGAACTGCTAAAAAAACTGGGGCTAAAGTTTGTGGTCCTATTCCTTTACCTACTTCTATTAGTAAATATACTGTTTTAAGTTCACCACATGTTGATAAAGATGCTAGAGATCAATATGAAATTAGGACACATAAAAGATTAATAGATATTGTTAAACCTACAGAAAAAACTGTTGATGCTTTAATGAAATTAGATTTAGCTTCAGGTGTTGATGTAAAAATTATTTTGGATTAAAAAATATGATTACTTTAGTTGGTATTAAAATAGGTATGACTAGAATATTTGATAAAAAAAATTTTTCTTTTCCTGTTACATTAATTAAAATATATGATAATATTATAGTTAATATTAATAGTAAAAATAATATAAATAATATTGAAATAACTATTAATAAAAAAAATAAAAAAAAAGTTAAAAAATCTTTATTAGGAATATTTAAAAAAAGTAAAGTAAAACCTGGAATAGGTGGTATATGAAGTATACCTTATATAAAAAAAATTCATAATAAAATAGGTCAGTTAATTAATTTAAATATATTTAAAAATATTAAATATGTTGATGTTACTGGTATAAGTAAAGGTAAAGGATTTAGTGGTACTATAAAAAGATGAAATTTTAAGTCTCAAGATAAATCTCATGGTAATTCTTTATCTCATAGAGTTCCAGGTTCAATAGGTCAAAATCAAACACCTGGAAGAGTATTTAAAGGTAAAAAGATGTCTGGACATTTAGGTAATGTAAAGGTTACAATTCAAAATCTTAAAATAATTAAAATTTATTTTAAAAAGAGAATTTTATTAATTAAAGGATGTATACCTGGTTATAACAATAGTTTTGTATTTATTAAATCTTCTATTAAAAAGAGTTAAATAATAATAATGAAAATTAAATTATTTGATACAAAAGAAATTGTATCATTATCAAATAATATATTTAATATTAGTTTTAATAATTATTTAGTACATGAAGTAATTACTTGTTATAAAAATAATAAAAGAAAAGGTAATTCATGTCAAAAATCTAGATCTGAAGTTTCTGGTTCAAATAAAAAACCATGAAGACAAAAAGGTACAGGTAGAGCTAGATCTGGTTCTACTAAGAGTCCTATATGAAGATCAGGTGGTGTTACTTTTGCATCTAAACCAAAAAATTATAATTTTAAAATTAATAAAAAAGTTTATAGATTAGCTTTAAAAATGATTTTATCTAAATTATTTATTAAAAATAATATTTTTATATTTAAAAAAATATTAATTTTGAAACCTAAAACTAAATATTTTTTAAAATATTTTAATTTTATTAATAATTTTAGATGTTTAATTATTTTAAATAAATTAGATAATAATATTATACTTTCTTCTAGAAATTTATATAATTTTAAAGTTTGTGATGTTTATCATATTAGTGTTATAGATTTAATATCTTTTAGAAGTATAATATTTGATGTTAGTTCTATTAAATATATAGAAAGTAAATTATTATAAAATGAATATTAATAATATAGTTTTAAAAAGTTTTTATTTAACTGAAAAGTTTTTTTATCTTTCAAAAAAAAATAATGTGGTAATATTTAAAGTTAATAAATGTTATAATAAATTTCAAATATTAAATGTTTTTGTTAAATATTTTAATTTAAAAGTTCTTAAAATAAGAACTATTATAGTTAAAAAAAATATTTTAAATAAAAAAAATAATAGTTTAAAAATATATAAATGAAAAAAAGCTTATATTTTTTTAAAAAAAGGTGAAAATCTAAAAATAGATAATATTAAATATAAATAATAAAAATGATTTTAGTAAAATATAAACCAACTTCTCCAGGTAGGAGGCATAAAGTTAAAACATATTTACCTTATGTTTATAAAGGAAAACCTTATAAAAATTTATTAATTTTTAAAAAAAAAAAAGGTGGTAGAAATAATAATGGTAGAATTACAACTAGACATATAGGGGGGGGTCATAAAAAAAAGTATAGGTTAATAGATTTTAAAAGAGATAAATATAATATTAAAGGTTTTATAGAAAGAATAGAATATGATCCTAATAGATCTAGTTTAATAGCATTAATTTTATATATAGATGGAGAAAGAAGATATATTTTATATCCTAAAGGTTTAAAAGTAGGTGATGAAATAATTTCTGGAGATAATGTAGAAATTAAATTAGGTAATTGTTTACCTTTGTATAAAATTCCTGTAGGAATTTTAATACATAATATAGAGTTAAAGTTAAATAAAGGAGGTCAATTAATAAGATCTGCTGGTTCTTATGCTCAGTTAGTTTCTAAACATGATAAATATGTTAATATAAAACTAAAATCAGGTGAAATTAGAAGTATTAACAGTTATTGTAAAGCTACTATAGGTGAATTAGGTAATTCTGAACATATGTTAAAAGTATTAGGAAAAGCTGGTTGTTCTCGTTGATTAGGTATAAGACCTACTGTTAGAGGTACAGCTATGAATCCTGTAGATCATCCTCATGGAGGTGGTGAAGGTCGTAATTTTGGAAAACATCCTGTTAGTCCTTTAGGAATTAAATGTAAAGGAAAAAGGACAAGAAAAAATAAATTTACTTCTAAGTTTATATTAAAACCAAGATATATTAAATAATTTTTTTTTTATAAGAGGAATTATATGTCTAGATCTTTTAAAAAAGGTCCTTTTATTGATATTCATTTGTTTAATAAAGTTAAAAATAAAATAAAAAATAATGATAACAAACCTTTAAAAACTTGGTCAAGACGTTCTACTATTTTACCAAATATGATAGGTTTAACTATTTATGTTCATAATGGTAGGACTCATATACCTGTTTTTATTACTGAAGAAATGATAGGTCATAAATTAGGGGAATTTTCTCCTACAAGAACTTATAAAGGTCATTCTTTATCAAATAAAAAATTTAAAAAAGACTAATTTTTTTTT
Source organism: Candidatus Stammera capleta (assembly GCA_015134375.1). GTDB lineage: Bacteria > Pseudomonadota > Gammaproteobacteria > Enterobacterales > Enterobacteriaceae > Stammera > Stammera capleta_H. The sequence goes on along the minus strand of CP043980.1, from coordinate 67,887 downwards.
AAACTATAAATTTATGGAAATTTTTTCTAAGTTAAAAAATGTTAGGTCTTCACCTAACAAGGTAAGATTTTTATGTAATGTTATTAAAGGTAAAAATGTTATTGATGCTTTAAATATTTTATCTTTTATTAATAAAAAATCATCTTTTATATTAAAAAAAGTTTTAAATTCAGCTATTTATAATGCTGTTAATAATTATAAATTGAAATTAACTTTATTAAAAGTATCTAAAATTTTAGTAGATAAAGGTTCTTTTATGAAAAGGGTATTTCCAAGAGCTAAAGGTAGAGTTAATTATATATTAAAAAAAACTAGTAATATAGTTTTATATGTATCTTATTAATTTATAAATTTTGAGTTATTTATATGGGTCAAAAAGTTAATCCTAATGTTTTTAGATTAGGTATAATAAATTCATGAAATTCTTCTTGAGTTTCTAATAGTAAAGATTTTTCTAAAATATTAAATAATGATTATTTAGTTAGATGTTATTTATATAAAAAATTATTTAGAGCTTTAGTTTCTAAAATAATTATTGAGAGGCCAGCTAAAAGTATAAAAATAACTATATATACTGCTCGTCCTGGTATAGTTATAGGAAAAAAAGGTGAGGATGTAGAGAAATTAAGAAATAAAATTAAATTAATTACAGGAGTTCCTTCTCAAATAAATATTTTTGAAATTAGGAAACCTGAATTAGATGCTTATTTAGTTTCTCATAATATTGCTATTCAATTAGAAAAAAGAATGATGTTTAGGAGAGTAATTAAAAGAGTTATTTCTAATTCTATTCGTTTAGGAGCAAAAGGTATAAAAGTTAAAGTTAGTGGTAGATTAGGAGGGGTTGAAATAGCTAGAAAAGAATGATATAAAGAAGGTAGAATACCTTTACATACTTTAAGAGCTAATATAGATTATGGTTTTTCTGAAGCTTTTACAAATTATGGAGTTATAGGTATAAAAGTTTGAATATTTAAAGGTGAAGTTTTAGATAAATATTTTTTGATAAAAAATTTAAATAGATCAAATTTTAATTATATAAGAAAGATTATTAAAAAAAAGTAATTTATTAATTATGATTTTACAACCTAAAAGAACTAAATATAAAAAATTACATAAAGGTCGTAACAAAGGTTTTTCTAATGATAATAAAGTAAATTTTGGGGAATTTGGTTTAAAAGCTGTTACTAGGGGTAGTTTAAGTTCTAGACAAATAGAATCTGCACGTAAAGTTATTACTAGATTTGTTAAAAATAATGGTAAAATGTGAATAAGAATATTTCCAGATAAACCAATTACAAAAAAACCTTTAGAAGTAAGAATGGGTAAAGGTAAAGGTAATGTAGAATATTGAGTAGCTGTAGTTAAACCTGGTAAAATATTATATGAAATTTCAGGATTAAGTATTGTTAAAGCTAAAAATGTATTTAAATTAGCTTCTGCTAAATTATCAGTTAAAACAATGTTTGTAATTAAAGAAGAGTCTTTATGAAAATATTAAGTATTTATAAAAATAAAAATTTAAAAGATTTAAATATAGAATTATTTAATTTATATAAAGAATTATTTATTTTAAAATCTAAATTATATTCTAATAAATTAAAAAAAACACATTTAATAAAATTATGTAAAAGAAAAATTTGTTGAATTAAAACTAGATTATGTATTTAATATAATATAATGAAAATATTAAAAGGAATTGTATATAAAAAGAGTTCTGATAAGACTTTAATTATAATTATTAAAAAATTAATAAAACATAAAATTTATAATAAATATATTAAAAGAAAATATAAAATTAAAGTTCATGATAATGAGAATTTATGTAAAATTAATGATTATATAGAAGTTAAAAGATGTAGACCTATTTCTAAAACTAAATTTTGAATTCTAAATAGAATATTGAAAAATTAGAAGGATGTTTTATGATACAAGAAAGATCTATGTTATTAGTAGCTGATAATTCAGGTGCTAAAATAGTTATGTGTATTAAAGTTTTAGGTGGTTCAAAAAAAAGATATGCAAAAATAGGAGATTTAATTAAAATTGCTGTTAAACAAGTTATTTCTAATAGTAAAGTTAAAAAAGGTGATGTTTTAACTGCTTTAGTTGTAAGAACTAAATATGGTATTAATAGATCTGATGGTTCTTTAATAAGATTTGATAGTAATTGTTGTGTAATAGTAAATAATATTAATTATTTACCTTTAGGAACAAGAATTTTTGGACCTGTAACTAGAGAATTACGTACAGAAAAATTTATGAAAATTATATCTTTGGCACCTGAAGTATTGTAAATAATTAATTTTAAAATAATATGTCTAAAAAATTTAAATTAAATGATGAAGTTTTAATAATATCTGGAAAAGATAAAGGTAAGATTGGTTTTATAAAAAAAATTTATAAAAAAATTGATAGAGTTATAATAAATGGTTTAAAAATGGTTTATAAACATAAAAAATCTATTCCATCTAATAATGTAATAGGGGGTATAATTAAAAAAGAATCTAAAATTCATATTTCTAATATTAGTCATTTTTGTAGTAAAAGAAATAAAAGGTCTAAAATAGGTTTTCGTTATATAAAAAACAAAAAATTTCGTTATTTGAAATTAAATAATATATTAATATAATATTATATGAGTAAATTATTTATTTTATATAAAAAAGTTATAGTAAATAAATTTATTAAAAAATTTAACTATAGTTCTTATATGCAAGTACCTAAATTAATTAAGATAGTAATTAATATAGGATTAAGTAATAAATTTTTAGAGGATAAATATTTTAAAATAGTTTTAAATGATTTAAGTTTAATATCATGTCAAAAAGCTATAATAACTAAATCTAAAAAATCTATATCTAATTTTAAAATAAGGTATGGTATGCCAATAGGATGTAAGGTAACTTTAAGAAATAAAAATATGTGAAATTTTTTTGATAAATTAATATTTATAATTATTCCTAGAATAAGAGATTTTAGAGGTTTTTCAAATAAATCTATAGATAAAAATGGAAATTTAAATATTGGTATTAAAGAACATACTATTTTTCCAGAAATTAATTATGAAAATGTAAAATTTATATATGGTATGAATATATCTATAGTATTAAATAATTGTAATTATAAGGAGTCTTTTTATTTATTTAATAAATTTTTATTCCCGTTTCGTAAATAATAATATATATAATTTATGGCTAAAAAATCTATTATAATTCGTGAAAAAAAAAGAAAATTTTTAATTAATAAATTTTTTAAAAAAAGAGTTTATTTAAAAAAAATAATTTCTAATTTAAATACTTCTAATTTAGACAGATGAAAAAGTATTGTTAAATTACAATCTTTACCTAGAGATTCTAGTTATGTTCGTAGTAGAAATAGATGTAATATTACTGGTAGATCTTATTCTTATATGAGAAAGTTTGGTTTAAGTAGAATTAAGTTTAGGGAATTTGCTTGTAAAGGATATATACCAGGTTTGAAAAAGTCTAGTTGATAATTTTTTTTAAAATAAAAATATAAATGAATATTCAAGATCCTATAAGTAATATGTTGACTAATATAAGAAATGGTCAATTATCTAAAAAAAAAAGTGTTTTAATATATTATTCTAAAATTAAAGAATCTATATTAAAAATATTATTAAATGAAGGTTTTATAAAAAATTATGTAATAAAAAATAATAATAAAATTTTAGTTAAATTAAAATATTTTTTAAATAATCCAGTTATTACTAAAATAAAAAAAATTAGTAAACCTAGTTTAAGAATATATAAAAGTTATAAAAATATACCAATAATTATGTCTGGTTTAGGTATTTGTATTATTTCTACATCTTTTGGGGTTTTAACAGATAAAGAAGCTAGAAGGTTAAAAATTGGTGGTGAAATTATTTGTTATGTTTTTTAAAAGGTTAAAATGTTTAGAATTGCTAAAAATCCTATATTTATATATAATGATATAGATGTAAAAATTAAAAATAATTTTATTTATTTTATTAAAAACAATTTAAAAATTAAATATTTTATACCAAATTATATTGATGTTTTAATTAATAATAAAACTATTAGTTTAAAATTAAAAAATTATAGTAAAAAAAATATTTCTTTTATAGGTACTTTTAGATCTATTTTAAATAATGCTGTAATTGGATTACATAAAGGTTTTAAAAAAAAGTTAATTTTAATAGGTATAGGTTATAAAGTAAGTATAAATAATAATAAATTGTTATTAAATATTGGATATTCACATAATATTGAATATATAATACCTAAAGAAATTAAAATTTTTTGTAAATCTAATAATGAAATAATAATTAAAGGTTTTGATAAACAATTAGTAGGTCAAGTAGCTTCTAGAATAAGATCTTTTAAACCTCCTGAGAATTATAGAAAAGGTAAGGGTATACGTTATTTAAATGAAATTGTTCGTATTAAAGAATATAAAAAACAAAGTAAATAATAATATATGATAAATAAAAAGAAAAATAGATTACGTAGATGTAAAAAATTTCGTTCAATATTAAAAAATAAAGATAAATATCGTTTGGTTGTATATAAATCTTCTAATAATATTTATGCTCAAATAATTTATTTTAAAAATAATAAATCTTATGTTTTTTTATCGGCATCTACTTTAGAGAAAAGATTTAAAAATATAAATAAAGGTAATATAAGAGCATCTAAATTAATAGGTAAATTAATAGCTAAAAGATGTTTAAAAAGAAATTTATTAAATGTTGTTTTTGATAGATCAGGTTTTAAATATCATGGTAGGGTAAAATATTTAGCAGATTATGCTCGTAAATATGGTTTATTATTTTAGATTAATTTAATTAAAGTTTATTATTATTATATGAAAAATAATTTAAATAATGATTTTTTTGAAAAATTAATATTTGTTAATAGAATATCTAAAACAGTTAAAGGAGGTAGAATATTTTCTTTTTCTGCTTTAACGGTAGTAGGTAATAAAAAAGGTAGTGTTGGTTATGGATATGGAAAATCTAGAGAAGTTCCTATTGCTATACAAAAGTCTATAAATAAATCTAAAAAAAATATGATTAATATAATTTTAAATAAAAAAAATACTATTAGATATACTATTAAAGGTAAATATTTACGTTCTTTTGTTTTTATTAAACCTGCATGTGATGGTACAGGTATAATAGCTAGTAAATGTATGAAAGCAATATTTGAAGTAGCAGGAATAAAAAATATTTTATCTAAATGTTATGGTTCTACTAATCCTATTAATGTTGTAAAAGCTACAATATTAACATTATCTAATATGCAATCACCTTTGTATGTTTCTTTGAAAAGAGGTAAATCTTTGAAACAAATTTTAAATTAATTATATTTTTAATTTTAAATGATTATTGTAATTTTAAAAATTTTTATTAATATTAAATAATTATTGTAATTTTAAAAATTATATATATTATATAATAAATATTATAATTTTATTTTTTCTTTCAAATGTTATTAATAAATAAATTAAGGTATAATAAAAAATCTAAATTTAAATTTAAAAGGGTAGGTAGAGGTATAGGTACTGGTTTAGGTAAAACTTGTGGTAGAGGACATAAAGGTCAAAAATCTAGATCTGGTTATAAAAAAAGGAGAGGATTTGAAGGAGGTCAAACTCCATTTTATCGTCGTATACCTAAGTTTGGTTTTAATAATTTTAATAGTAATAAGTGTGTTGAAGTTCGTTTGTCTGATTTAAATATTTTTAAAGATAATAGTGTAATTAATTTACATTTGTTAAAAAAAAAAAAAATAATTCCTTTAAATATAAAATATGTAAAAATTATATTAAATGGTAATTTATATAGAAAAAATATTAAAATTATTGATAAAAATATAAAAATTTCTAATGGAGTAAAAAATAAATTGAATTTTAGTAGTTAATATTATAAAAAAAAAATATGAGTATAAATAAAATGTTTGATAATATAATTCATAATTTTAATGAATTTAAAAAAAAATTACTTTTTTTATTATATAGTATAATTATATTACGTTTAGGTAATTTTATTACTATACCTGGTTTAATTAATTATAATATTAAAAATAATTTAAATTATTATAATATTAGTTTTATAGATTTTTTGAGGTTATTTACTAATAATTATTTATTACATTCTTCTATATTTATGTTAGGTATAATGCCTTATATATCTTCTTCAATAATAATACAATTATTGGTTTTTGTATTACCTTTTTTAAAAAAATTAAATAAAAATAATGATATGGATAATAAATTTAAAATTAATAGATATATAAAATATTTAACATTTTTTTTATCTGTTTTTCAATCTATTTTATTATCTATAGTAATTTTAAAGATTAATAGTATATATAATAATATTTTAATTAATAAATATTTATTTTTTTTTATATCTATCACTAGTTTAGTTACTAGTACTATGTTTTTAATGTGATTAGGTGAACAAATAACAGATTTTGTAGGATTAAGTAATGGAGTTTCAGTAATTATTTTTATAGGAATTATTTCTAATTTACATAATTTTTTTTTTGACATATTTAAATTATATAAAATAAATTATATATTTTTATTTAAATTATTTATTTTATTATTAATTTTATTTATATTTATTTTTTTTATTGTTATGATTGAAGTTGCTAAAAGAAAAATATTAATACAATATGCTTTTAAAGGTTATCAAAAAAATAGATATTCTTCTTTTATAGATTATAATAATACTTATTTACCTTTTAAAATAAATATTGCTGGTGTTATACCAACTATATTTGCTTCAAGTATTATTTTTTTTCCTTATATAATATTTGTTTGATTAAAAAATAATTTTAATTTATTTTTTTTTAATTATTTTTTAGGTTTTTTATATTTTAAAAATTTTTTATATTTGTTTTTTTATTTATCATTAATAATATTTTTTTGTTTTTTTTATACTTTATTAATTTTTGATCCTACTAATATTTCTGAAAATTTAAAAAAAACTGGGGCTTATATACCAAATATTAGACCAGGTTGGTTTACTACTAATTTTATAAAAAAAATTGTATTACGTTTGACTTTATTTAATTCTATATATATGTGTATAGTTTGTATAATTCCTGATTTTATATATGAAATTATTAAAATTAAATTTAATTTAAGTGGAACATCAATATTAATAATGGTTGTAGTTATCATAGATATAATAAATCAAATACAAAATATATTTATTTCTAATAAATATTTATCGATTTTAAAAAAAAAATATTATTAATTAAAATTATATGAAAGTTAGAGCATCTGTAAAAAAAATTTGTCGTCATTGTAAAATAGTTAAAAGAAAAAAAATTGTTAGAGTTATTTGTAAAAGTAATTTTAAGCATAAGCAACGTCAAGGTTAATTTTTAAAATTATTGAGGTTTAATAATATGGTTAGAATAGCGGGTGTAAATATACCTGATAATAAATATATAATAATTTCGTTAACTTATATTTATGGGATAGGTAAATCTATTTCAAAAAAAATATGTAATGATTTAAAAATAAATTATTTTATTTTAACTAAAGATATTGATAATAAAAATTTAGATTTATTAAGAAAAAAAATATTTAATTATATTATTGAGGGTGATTTAAAAAGATATGTAATGTTAAATATTAAGAGACTTATAGATATTAATTGTTATAGAGGTTTACGTCATAAAAAAGGTTTACCTGTAAGGGGTCAAAGAACTAAAACAAATTCAAAGACTTGTAAAAAAAATAGAAAGTATGTTAAATAATATATATATAATATAATAATAAGTAAATGATAAAGAAAAAAAAAAATAAAAAAAATAAAAAAAAAATTATAAATGGTATAGTTTATATTAATGCTTCATTTAATAATACTATAATTACTATAACAGATTTATCTGGTAATGTTTTAGGATGAACTACTTCTGGTAGTTCTGGATTTAAAGGTTCTAGAAAATCTACTCCTTTTGCTGCTCAAATTGCAGCTGAAAAATGTTCATATATAATTAAAGATTATGGAATAAAAAATTTAGATATAAAGATAAGTGGTCCTGGACCAGGTAGAGAATCAAGTATTAGAGCATTAAATAATGCAGGATTTAATATTGTTAATATAAGTGATATTACACCTATACCGCATAATGGTTGTCGTCCTTCTAAAAAAAGAAGAGTTTAAATTTTTTATATTAAAATAAAATATATGTCTAAATATATAGGTCCTAAGTTAAAATTAAGTAGAAGAGAATGTAGTGATTTATTTTTAAAATCTAATTTACGTAATATAAAAGATAAATGTAAAATAGATCGTTTACCAGGTCAACATTATTATAAAAAATCTAGAATATCAGATTATGGTATTCAATTAAGAGAAAAACAAAAATTAAAAAGAATATATGGTGTTTTGGAAAAACAATTTTTGAATTATTATTATAAATCTATAAAGTGCAAAGGTAATACTGGTGATATTTTAATAAAATTTTTGGAAAGAAGATTAGATAATGTAGTTTATAGAATGGGTTTTTCTACTACTAGATCTGAAGCTAGACAATTAGTTAGTCATAAATCTATTTTGGTAAATAATAGAATAGTTAATATTCCATCTTATTTAGTTAATTCTAATGATATTATTAAAATTAAAGATAGTTGTAAAAATCAATTAAGAATTAAATATTCTTTAGAAATGTTTAAACAAAAGGAAGTTCCAATTTGATTAGATATAAATGTAGAAAAAATGGAAGGTATATTTAAATTTATACCAGAACGTTCTATGATTTTATTTGATTTAAAAGAACATTTAATATTAGAATTTTATTCTAAATAAATATATATATTATATAAATATGTTTAATTTTCCTTATAAATTTTTAAAACCTAAAGTTATTAAAATTAAAAAATTAACATCAATTAGTTCTTGTATAATATTAGAACCTTTAGAAAAAGGTTTTGGTCATACTATTGGAAATTCTTTAAGACGTATATTATTATCTTCTATACCAGGTTATAGTATAACTGAAGTCGAAATAGATGGTATTTTAAATGAGTATAGTTTTAAAGAAGGTATATTAGAAGATATAAATGAAATAATTTTAAATTTAAAGAATATTAATTTAAGAATAAATAGTAATAAAAATTATATTATACTTTATTTATATAAAAAAGGTTTAGGCCCAGTTTTAGCTTCTGATATTAAAAAAGATGAGGATATATTTATTTTTAATAAAGAAAATATAATATGTAATATTACAGATGATAATGTTTTTATAAATATGAAAATTAAAGTTGAATTAGGTGTTGGTTATGTTTCTTCTTTAAATAGAAAAATGGAAATAAAAAAAAAAGATAATATTCAGATTGGTAAGTTATTAATAGATTCTTTTTTTTCTCCTATAGAACGTGTTTCTTATAAAGTAGAATCATCTAGAGTAAAAAGTAGAACTGATTTAGATAAGTTAATTTTAAATATTGAAACTAATGGTACTATAGAACCAGAACTAGCTGTTCGTAAAGCTTCTACTATATTATATAATCAATTAAAAAGTTTTATAGAATTAAAAAATGATAATTTTAATAAAGATATAGTAGAAAAAGTAAAATTTGATCCTATATTATTATCATCTATAGATGATTTAGAACTTACAGTTAGATCTGCTAATTGTTTAAAATCAAAAGAAATATATTATATAGGTGATTTAATTCAAAAAACAGAGTCAAATTTGTTAAAAATACCTAATTTAGGTAGAAAATCATTAAATGAAATAATAAATATATTATTTAATAAAGGTTTAAAATTAGGAACTAAATTGAAAGATTGACCTCCAATAGAAATAAAATAAAATTTTTTAATTTTTATAAGTTATAGGTTATATATGCGTCATAAAAAAATTGGTCGTAAATTAAATAGAAATAGTAGTCATAGAAAATCAATGTTTAAAAATATGATTGTTTCTTTAATACGTTATGAAATTATTAAAACTACACTTTATAAAGCTAAAGAATTAAGAAGAAAATTTGAACCTTTGTTAAATTTAGCAAAAAATAATAATTTATATAATAGAAGGTTATTAATATCAAAAATTGGAAATAATAAAATTGTTGATAAATTATTTTTTAGTTTAGCTATAAGATTTAAAGATTGTAGAGGTGGTTATTTAAGAATATTAAAATGTGGTTATAGAAAAGGTGATTGTTCTCCTATGGCTTTTGTGGAAATAATTAATAAAGGTTTTATTTAATAATTAATTATATATTTTTATGATTACTTTTGAAAATTTAATATTAAAATTATCTGAATATTGATCTAAAATGGGAAGTTGTAATATTCAACCAATAGATATTGAAGTTGGTGCTGCAACTTTTCATCCTATTACATTTTTTAGTTCTATAAGTAATAAAGATATTTTTTATAATTACATACAATTATGTAAAAGACCTGTTGATTCAAAATTTAATAATAAATTTTCATTAAAATTACAGCAATATTATCAATATCAAGTTATTATTAAACCTTCTTTAGATAATATACAAGATATTTATATTAATTCATTGAAATATTTAGGTTTAAATATTAATAAAAATGAAATTAAATTTATTGAAGATAATTGAGAAAATCCTACGTTAGGAGCTTATGGTTATGGTTGAGAAGTTTGATTAAATGGTTTGGAAATTACTCAATTTACATATTTTCAAAAAATGGCAGATATAAATTGTTTACCTGTTATAGTTGAAATAACTTATGGTTTAGAACGTTTATGTTTATTATTACAAAATATTTTTAGCATTAATGATTTAATATGAAATAAAAAAGATAATAAAATTATTAAATATAGTAATATTTTATATGGTTTAGAGTTAGATAAATCTAAATATAATTTATATTATTCAGATAATAATTTTTTATTAAATTGTATTAATAATTATGAAAAAGAATCTTTAAGATTACTTAAATTAAAAAATCCATTATTATTTGTTTCTTATGAATATGCATTAAAATTAGTTAATTATTTTAATTTATTAGATTGTAAAAATTATTTATCTGAAATAGAAAGAAAAAGATATATTTTAAAAATAAGAAAGTTATTTTGTAAAATTGCTAAATATAGTTTAAAATAAAATAAATTTTAAAATTATGAATAATAAAAAAAAAGGTTTGTTATTAATTGAAATTAGTACAGAAGAATTACCTATATATAATTTAAAATTAATAGGTAAGGATTTTATTAAATATTTTTCAGAATTTTTAAATTTAAATTTTTTTAAATATTTTAAAATAAAGTATTTTATTAGTTTAAGAAGAATATCTTGTTTAGTATTTGATTTATATTATTATCAAAAATTAAATAAAAATTATATTAAAATTTATGGTCCTAAATTTAATTTAAATGATAAATTAAATATTTATTGTAATATTATAATTGATAATTGGATAAAAAAAAATAATTTTATTAAAAAAAATATTTTATTTAAAGATAAGAATAATTTTAGAATTTTTTATTATAAAAAAATTTTTAAAAATAAAAGTATATCTTTTTTTTTAAAAAATAATTTATTAAATATTTTATTAAAATTAAAATTAAATCGTATATTTATTAAATGAGGTAAATATAATTTTAATTTTATAAGACCAGTAAATAATATTTGTGTTTTGTTTAATAAAAAAATTATTAATTTATGTTTATTTGGTTTAAAATCTAATAATAAAATTAGACCTAATAGGTTTTTATTTAAATCTAATAATAATTATATAAAATTAAATAATTCTAAAGAATATTTAAATATTTTAAAAAAAAAAGGTATGGTAATAATTGATTATAATAATAGAAAAAAATTAATAATAAATTATATTAATAATTTATTAAAAATAAAAAATTTAAAATTTAATAATAAGTTATTTATTAATGAATCTGTTTCTTTAGTAGAGTGACCTGTTGTAAAAATTTGCAAATTTAATAAAGATTATTTATTTTTACCTAAAAATTTAATAGAATATATTTTAAAAAAACAATATTGTTTATGTCTTTATGATTATAATAATAATTTAACAAATAATTTTATTATAGTTTTAGATATAAATAAAAAATATTATAAAAATATATTATATAATTATGTAAAGATAATAGAATCTAAATTAAATGATTCTTTTTTTTTATTATTAAAAGATATTAAATATCCTTTAATTAATAATTTTATAAAATTAAAATATTTAGTTTTTCATAAAAATTTAGGTAATTATTTATATAAAATTAAAAGATTACTATTTATTTCTAAATATTTTTCATATATTTTAAATTTAAAAATTGATTTTAATTTATTAAATAAATCTATAATTTTATGTAAATGTGATTTAGTAACTAATTTATATAAAGATTTTAGTATATTAAAAGGTTTTTTAGGATATTATTTAAATTTAAAAAAAAATAATATTATATCACTAATAATAAAGGATCATTATTGTCCTAATTTTTATAATGATATTATTTCTAATAATATATATAGTAATATAATATCGTTATGTGATAAATTAGATACTTTTATAGGTATATCTTTATTAAATAATTATTATTTTTTAAAAAAAAGTAATGATCCATATTGTTTAAGAAGAATATGTTTATCTTTAATTAAGATTATTATTTTTAATAAGTTTAATTTTAATTTTAAAGTTTTAATTAAATATATAGTTAAATTATTTGATATTAAAAAAAAATATGATTTAATTATTATATATAATTTTATATTTAAACGTTGTTTAATTTATTTTATTAATTTAGGATATAAAAAAAATTTAATAATATCTTTTATAAATATAAAATTATATAATATTTTAGAAATAAAAAATAGAATGGATTTTTTAATATATTTTAAAAAAAAATATATTAATTATTATAATTATATTTTAAAAACAAATTTAAGAATATTAAATATAGTTAAAAATTATATTAAAGATAAATTTTTTAATTTAAATCATTTTAATAATGAAAATGATTTTATTTTTTTAAATTCATATTATAATTTTAAAAGTAATTCTTTATATTTAATATCTAAATATGAATATAAATTATTATTTAATTTATATTATAATTTTAGTTTAAAAATAAATAAATATTTAGATAAAAATAAAATATTTATATTAAATGATTTTAATTTAACTAAATTTAGAATTAATTTATTAAATAATATTATATTAGTATTTTTATTTTTTGTAGATTTTAAAAATTTATTAATATTATAGTTTTATTATTCCACCTCCTAGACATATATTTTTTTTATAAAATACTGCTGATTGTCCTGGTGTTATAGCAAATATTTTTTTTTTTAATTTTATTTTTATTTTTTTTTTTTTTATTATAATTATTTTACATTTTATAGATTTTTGTTGGTATCTTGTTTTTACTTTACATTTAAAATTATTTAATTTTTTTATTTTATTTATTAAATATATTTTTTTTAAATAAAAATAATTTTTATATAAAATTTTATTTTTTTTTTTACATACTATTAATATATTTTTTTTTTTTTTTTTTTTAGCTACATATAATGGGTATTTATTTTTTTTTAATCTTAAATTTTTTCTTTGTCCTATAGTATATAAAAATAATCCTTTATGTTTTCCTATTTTTTTTTTATTTTCTAATTGTATTATTTTACCTTTTTTTTTTTTTATAAATTTTATTATAAATTTATTAAATTTTTTTTTTCCTATAAAACATATTCCTACTGAATCTTTTTTTAATGCATTAGGTAATTTTAAATTTATTGCAATTTTTCTTATATTTTTTTTTTTATAATTTCCTAAAGGAAATATACATTTAGATAATTGTTTTTGTTTTATGTTATATAAAAAATAACTTTGGTCTTTTTTTTTATCTTTACCTTTTAATAAATAATTTTTTTTTTTTTTATATTTTGTATTTACATAATGTCCAGTTGATATAAAATCGTATTTTAATATTTTTAAAGAAAAATATATAAATAATTTAAATTTTATTTCTTTATTACAAATTATATCTGGATTTGGTGTTTGATTATTTTTAAGTTTTTTAATAAATACTAAAAAAACTTTATTTCAATATTCATATGATAAATTAATTTTTATTAATTTTACTTTAAATATTTTACATATTTTTTTACATTCTTTTATGTCATTTTTACAATTTTTTGATTCTCAGCATTTTATAAATACACATTTTACTTTATATCCTAATTTTTTTAATATTCATATAGTTATTGTTGAATCTATTCCTCCTGATAAACCTACTATTACTTTATTAATTTTAGTTATTTTTTTTTTCATATTATTTTTATTTTTTTTTTTTTTTATTTATTTTTTTTTTATTTATATTTTTAATAATTTAAGTTATTATAATATTATAATATAATAATTATAAATATTTATGTTAAATATTAATCCTGTTTATACTAAAAGTTGAAATATTTTGTTAAATCATTTTAATAAAATAAAAAAAAAAGATATATTTTATTTTTTTAATAAAGACAAAAATAGATTTAAAAATTTTTCTATATTTTATAAAAAATTAATTTTATTTGATTTTTCTAAAAATTTAATTAATAATAAAACAATAAAATTATTTATAAATTTTTTAAATGAAATAAATTTTAAATATTATATTAATGGAATATTAAAAGGTAAAATATTAAATATAACTGAAAAAAAAATTATTTCTAATTTTTTATTAAGAGATGTAGATAATTATTTTATAAAAAATAATTATTTGAATAATAAATTATTAATAGAAAAAAAAAATATAGATAAAAATTTATGTAAAATTAAAAAAATAACTTATGAAATTTTAAATAATATTTGATTAAGTTTTAATAATAAAAAAATCTTTAATATAGTTAATATAGGTATAGGAGGTTCTGATTTAGGACCTAGAATGATAGTTAAATCTTTGTATTTATATAAAAAAAAAAATATAAATTCTTTTTTTGTTTCTAATTTAGATATTAATGATATAAATAGTGTTTTAAATTTAATTTCTCCTGAAAACACTATTTTTATAGTTTGTTCTAAAAGTTTTACTACTCAAGAAACTTTGTTAAATTTTAAAATTGCTCGTGATTGAATATTAAAATTTTATAATAATAATATTTTATCTTTAAATAAACATTTTATTTTAGTTACTAGTAATTTAAATAATAGTTTAAAATATAATATTATTAGAAATAATATTATTTTAGTTAATGATTGAGTAGGAGGAAGATATTCTTTTTGTTCTGCATTTGGTTTATCTATTTCATTATCTATAGGTTTTAAAAATTTTGTTAAAATATTAAAAGGATGTCATGATTTAGATAAACATTTTTTTTTTACTAAATATAATAAAAATATACCTATTTTATTATCATTAATAAGTATTTGATATAATAATTTTTTTTGTTATACTAATGAATTAGTTATGGTATATAATGAATCTATGTTTTTATTTCCTTATTATTTACAACAATTAGTTATGGAATCAAATGGTAAATGTATTGATAAAAATAATGATTTAATAAATTATAATACTTCACCTATTTTATTTGGTGGTTTAGGTACTATTAGTCAACATTCTTTTTTTCAATTATTACATCAAGGTACTAATGTAATACCTTGTGATTTTATTATAGAATCTAATTTTAAAAATAATAATAATAAATATAATAGTTATTATAAATTATTTTCTAATTTAATTGCTCAATCTCAATGTTTGGCATTTGGAGATAATATTTTTTTGAATATAAAAAAAAATAATTTTTCAAAATTTAAAAATATTAAAGGTAACAAACCTAATAATATATTTTTGATTAAAAAAATAAATCCGTATACATTAGGAACTTTAATATCTATATATGAATATAAAGTATTTACACAAGGTATAATATGGAATATTTGTAGTTATGATCAATGAGGTGTAAATTTAGGAAAAAATTTGTCTAATTTTGTATATAAATTATATTTTAAAAATAAAAATATAAAAAAAAATAGATATTTTTTAGATAATTCTTCTTTAAGTTTAATTAAAATTTTTAAAAATTTTAATAAATAATTATTATTAATAGTTTTTTAATAAATTAAAATGATAGCTAATATAAAATCTTCAAAAAAAAGAATATTAATAAATATTTTAAGAAATAAAATTAATAATAGAAAAAAGTCTATTATAAAAACTTATATTAAAAAATTAAAAAGATATATAAAAATTAAAAATAAAAAAAAATCAATTTATATTTATTGTTGTTTACAATCTATTTTAGATAAATTTAGTTGTAAAAATTTTATAAATTTAAAAAAAGCATCTAGATATAAATCTAATTATATTAAATTAATAAATAAATTAGATAATTAATTTTTTATTTTTTTATTTTATTAAAAATATTTGATAATTTAATAAAATTTTTTATATTTATTTTATTTATTCTTTCGTTTTTTATTTTTAAAGATTTTAATTTATTTATATTTATAATATTTTTTATATTATTGAAAAGTTTTTTATTTTTTCTATAAAAACAATTATTTAATATATGTTTGATTATTTTAAATTTATTTTTTACATATTTTTTTTTAGGTGTTAATTTTATAAGTGATGAATTTACTTTAGGTTTAGGTATAAAATATTTTTTGCTTATATTTTTTATTATAATTTTTATTTCGAAATATATTTGAAATAAAACACTTAATTTATTATATTTTTTATTATTTGGTTTTGATATTAATGATATTGCTAATTCTTTTTGAATTAATAAATGTATATCTTTAATATATTTATTATTTTTTAATAATTTAAATAATATTTTTTTAGATATATAATATGGTATATTACCATATATTCTTATATTTATTTTATTTATTTTTTTAAAATTTATTTTTAATATATTTTTATTAATTATTTTTATTTTTTTTTTAATTTTATATGGTATTTTTTTTATTAAATATTTATCTATTTCTATAGCTATTATATTTTTATTAAATTTTAATATTTTTTTTGTTAAATTACAATACCCACTTCCTATTTCTAATAGATTATGTTTTTTTTTAGGTTTTATAATTTTTGATATTTTATTTAATATTTTATTATTAATTAGAAAATTTTGTCCTAAGTTTTTTTTATATTTAATCATTTTATAATTTTATTTTATATATATTTTCTTATTTCACCATTATAATTTATATTTATTATGCATCTTTTGCATATATTATTTTTTAAATATTTAACATAATTTCAACATCTTGAACATTTATATCCTTTATATTTTTTACATTTTATATTAAAATAAAATTTTTTTTTATTATTTATTTTTTTTATTTTAGTTTTTGATGTTATAAAAAAAAATTTTAATTCTGATTTCATTTTTTTAATTTTTTTAAAAAAATTATAATTTATATATATTATAATTTTTGTTTCTAAAGATGTTTTAATTATTTTTTTTTTCTTTTTTTTTTCTATTATTTTATTTAGTTTATTTTTTATTATTAATAATTTATTTCAAATATTTTTTTTTGTTTTTTTTTTATTAATTTTTATAATTTTATTTTTATTTATTTTTGTAAATATTGAATTATTTTTTTTATTATTATTAAATATTTTTCATATTTCTTCTGAAGTAAATGGTATTATAGGACATATTCATTTAATTATTATTTTGAATAATATTAATAATGTTTTTTGTGCACTTTTTACTGGTTTAGTATTTTTTTTAATTATATATTTTCTATCTTTTATAATATTAAAATATATTGAACTTAAATAATAATTAAAAAACTTATTTATTTTTTTTATTATTTTATGATATTTAAGTTTATTAAATAAAATATTTATTTTTTTATTATATTTATTAGCTTTATATATTATTCATTTATCTATTAATAATATATTATTAATATTTTTTATTTTTTTATTTATATTATATTCATTTAAATTTGATATTATAAATTTAAAAGTATTTCTTATTTTTCTATATAAATCAGTTATTCTTATTATTATTTCTTCTGAAATATTTATATTATTATAAAATTTATTTGATGATATTCATAATCTTATTATATCTGATCCGTATTTGTTAATTATTTTTTTTGGTTCTATATAATTATTAGATGATTTAGACATTTTATTTCCATTTTTATCTAAAATAAATCCATGACTAATTATTTTTTTATATTTTATTTTTTTATTTAAAGCTGTATTAATTATTAAAGATGACATAAATCATCCTCTATATTGATCATGTCCTTCAATAATTATATCTATTTTTTTGAATTTATTAGTTGTAAAAATTGTTGATCCTGAATCAAATCATACATCAAGTACATATTTAATTTTTTTATAATATTTATATTCTTTTATTAATTTTTTTTTATTTACATTTAATCAGTAATTAGGTCCATATTTTTTTATTTTTTTAGATATTTTTTTTAATAAATTATTAGTATTAGGATGAATTTTGTTAGTTTTTTTATTAATAAATAATGTTATAGGTGTTCCTCAAAAACGTTGTCTAGATATACATCAATTTGGTCTTTCTTTTATCATATTTTTTATTTTATTATATCCTCATTTAGGTTTTCAATTTATTTTTTTTATATTATTCAATATTTTTTTTTTTAAATTATTTTTATTTAAATTTATAAATAATTGTTTAGTTGATCTTTTTATTATATTTGATTTATGTCTTCAACAAATAGCAATTTTATGTATTATTGTTTTTTTAAATAAAATATTTTTTTTTAATTTTATAATTATTAATTTATTACCTTCATAAATAGATTTATTTTTTAAATTTTTTATATATTTATAATTTTTGAATAATCCTTTTTTATTAATTATATTATTTCCCTTTATTTTATTTTTATTACATATTTCATAATCTTCTTCACCATGATTAGGAGATAAATGTACTATACCTGTTCCTATATTTTTTTTTATATATTTATTATTTATAATATAAAAAATTTTATTTGATATAGGATGATAATATTTTTTATTTATTAATATTTTTCCTTTTATATTTTTTAATATTTTTAAATTTATGTTTAATATTTTACATATTTTTTTTGATTTATTTTTTATTATTATATATAAATTATTATTATTTTCTATTAATGAATATTTATATTTTTTATTAATTGATATTGCTTTATTTGAAGGTATTGTTCATGGTGTAGTAGTTCATATTATTAATTTAATATTTTTATATTTTTTTTTTATATTTAAATTTAATAGTATTTTTTTTTTATTTTTTAATTTAAAAGTTATATAAATAGATTTATTTTTTATATTTTTATATTCTAATTCTAAATCTGATAATGAAGATTTACAATTTATGCATCAATTTATAGGTTTTTTTTTTATTATTATTAATTTTTTTTTAATTAATTTTTTAAATATTAATATTGTTTTTGATATTAATTTATAATCTATTGTTTTATAATAATTATTTCAATCAGCAAATATTCCTAATTTTATAAATTCTTTTTTTTGAATATTTATTTGTTTTATTACATATTTTAAACATTTTTTTTTAAATTTTTTTAAATTTTTAATATTATTTAATTTTTTTTTATATTTTTTTTGTATTTCTAATTCTATTGGTAATCCATGACAATCCCATCCTGGTTTATAAAAAATTTTATAATTATTTAACACCTTATGTTTTATTATTATATCTTTTAAAATTTTATTCAAAGCATGTCCTAAATGTATTTTTCCATTTGCAAATGGAGGACCATCATGTATTATAAATTTTTTTTTTTTATTAATATTAATTTTTTTATAAATATTATATTTATTTCATTTTTTAATTATTTTAGGTTCATTTTTTATTAAATTACCTCTCATAGGAAATTTATTATTTGGTAAATTTATAGTATTAGTATAATTTATGTAGTTTTTTTTCATATATATATTTTTTAATAATATTTAAATATTTTATTTTATCATTATTATTTAATTATTTTATTTTTAATGTATTTTATTTTTTTTTTTTTTTTAATTTTTATTGATATTTTAAAATATGAACACATATATATATATATGTATATATTATTATTATTATTAAAGGTAAATAGATATGAATAAAATAATAGGTATAGATTTAGGTACTACTAATTCTTGTGTTGCTGTAATGGATAATGGTAAATATAAAGTTATAGAAAATTCAGAAGGAGATCGTACTACTCCATCTGTTGTTGCTTATACTAAAGATAATGAAATTTTAGTTGGTCAACCTGCAAAAAGGCAATCTATAACTAATCCTAAAAATACATTTTTTGCTATTAAAAGATTAATAGGACGTAAATTTAATGATGTTGAAGTACAAAAAGATGTTAAAATAATGCCATATAAAATTGTTTCTTCTGATAATGGTGATGCTTGAATAGAATTAAATAATAATAAGATTGCACCTCCTCAAGTTTCAGCTGAAATATTAAAAAAAATGAAAAAAACAGCAGAGGATTATTTAGGTTTTTCAATTAATGAAGCTGTTATTACTGTTCCTGCTTATTTTAATGATGTTCAACGTCAAGCTACTAAGGATGCTGGTAAAATTGCTGGTTTAAATGTTAAAAGAATTATTAATGAACCTACTGCTGCTGCTTTAGCTTATGGAATGGATAAATCTAAACAAAATAATATTATAGCAGTTTATGATTTAGGTGGTGGTACTTTTGATATTTCTATAATTGAAATAGATAATGTAGATGGTGAAAAAACTTTTGAAGTATTATCTACTAATGGTGATACACATTTAGGTGGAGAGGATTTTGATAATAAAATAATTAATTATTTAGTTTCAGAATTCAAAAAAGATTATAATATTGATTTATCTAGTGATTCTTTAGCTATGCAAAGATTAAAAGATTCTTCTGAAAAAGCTAAAATAGAATTATCTTCTTCTAATAATACTGAAATTAATTTACCTTATATAACAGCTGATAAATTAGGTCCTAAACATTTAAATATAAAGTTAACTAGAGCTAAATTAGAATCATTAGTAGAAGATTTAATAATTAAATCTATTGATCCAGTAATTAAAGCATTAAAGGATGCTAAATTATCTGTTAAAGATATTAATGAGATAATATTAGTAGGTGGTCAAACTAGAATGCCTTTAGTACAAAAAAAAGTTACTGATTTTTTTGGTAAAAAACCTAAAAAAGATGTTAATCCAGATGAAGCTGTAGCAATAGGAGCTGCTGTTCAAGGTGGTGTTTTATCAGGAGATGTTAAAGATGTATTATTATTAGATGTAACACCATTATCTTTAGGTATTGAAACTATGGGTGGTGTAATGACAACATTAATTAATAAAAATACAACTATTCCTACAAAACATAGTCAAGTGTTTTCTACTGCTGAAGATAATCAATCTGCAGTTACAGTACATGTTTTACAAGGTGAACGTAAAATAGCTAAAGATAATAAATCTTTAGGTCAATTTAATTTAGATGGTATACAATCTGCTCCTAGAGGTGTTCCTCAAATTGAAGTTACTTTTGATATTGATTCTGATGGTATTCTTCATGTATCTGCAAAAGATAAAAATACAGGTAAAGAACAAAAAATTACTATTAAAGCATCTTCAGGTTTAAATGAAAATGAAATACAAAAAATGATAAAAGATGCTGAATTGAATTCTGAATCTGATCGTAAATTTGAAGAATTAATTCAAGTAAAAAATCAAGCAGATCATTTAATACATTCTACTAGAAAGCAAATTGATCAATTAAAAGATAAAATATCATTGGATGATAAAAATAAAATAGAATCTTTATTATTAAATTTAGAAAATGTTTGTAAAGGTGATGATAAGAATAAAATAGATAATTGTATTCAAGATATTATTCAATTTTCTAGTAAATTTTCTCAATATAATAATAATAATAATGAGTTTGATAAAGAAAAAAATAGTTCTGTGGTTGATGGAGAATATGAAGAAGTAAATAAAGATAATAATAAATAATTTGTTTTTAATTTTAATTAAAGGTATATATGAAAAAAAAAGATTATTATCAAATTTTAGGTATATCTAAAAATGCTAATAAATCTGATATTAAAAAATCATATAGAAAATTAGCTATAAAATATCACCCTGATAGAAATCAGGGTAATAAAATATTTGAAGAAAAATTTAAAGAAATTAAAGAAGCTTATGAAATATTAATTGATGATAAAAAAAGATCACTTTATGATAAATATGGACATAATGTAAATAATATAAATGATAATGAATTTACTTCTGAATTTACCACATCTGGTGATTTTAGTGATATATTTGGTGATGTTTTTGGTGATATATTTGGTGTAAAAAAGAAAAGTAAATCATATAAAAAAGGTTCTGATATAGAATATAATTTATATATTAATTTAGAAGATGTATTAAATGGGGTTTCTAAAAGTATTAAAATAAATGTTATACAGAAATGTAGTTTATGTTATGGTAGTGGATGTAGATCTGGTTTTAAAAAAAATATATGTAATGTTTGTAGAGGTACTGGAAATTTAAAAATTAAGCAAGGGTTTTTTACTGTTCAACAAACTTGTCCTAATTGTAATGGATATTGTTATATTATTAATAATCCTTGTTATATATGTAAAGGTGAAGGTATAGAAAAATGTGTTAAGGATATTGTAGTTAAAGTTCCAATAGGTATTGATGATGGTGATAAAATAAGATTAATAGGTAAAGGTAATTGTTCTAATTATGGAAAAAATCCTGGTGATTTATATATATGTATAAAAATAAATAAACATAATATTTTTAAAAGAAAAGGTAATGATTTATATTGTAATATACCTATTAGTTTTTTTATGGCAACTTTAGGTGGAGAATTAAAAGTACCAACGTTATTAGGTAATGTAATTTTAAAAATTCCATGTGAAACTCAAACTGGTACTATGTTTAAAATTAAAAATAGAGGTATTAAACATTTAAAAAGAAATTTATGAGGTGATTTATATTGTAAAGTATATATAGAAACTCCAGTTAATCTTAATAAATATCAAAAAAAGATATTATATGATTTAAGTTTAAGTTTATCTAATAATAATAGTGAAGTTAATAATCCTAAATCTAAAAGTTTTTTTGAAAAAGTTAAGGTTTTTTTTAAAAATTTAACTAGGTAATTATTTTTTGTATAATGGATATTTTTTACATATTTTTTTAACTTTTTTTTTAATTTTATATATATATTTTTTTTTTTTAATATTAATTAATAATTTACATATTAATTTAGCAATATAAGATGATGTTTTTTCTTTTATACCTCTTTTAGTTATTGATGGAGTACCTATTCTTATTCCAGATGTTTTAAAAGAATTTTTTTTGTCATCTGGAATATAATTTTTATTAACTATAATATTTGCTTTTTCTAATTTTTTTTGTGCTTTTAGTCCAGATATTTTAATTTTTTTTAGATTTAATACAAATAAATGTGTTTGTGTTTTATTTGATATAATTTCAAATTTTTTTTTTTTAAATTCTTTAAACATAGATTTAGTATTTTTTAATATTTGTAACTGATATTTTTTAAATTTTATATTTAATGCTTCTTTAAAACATATGGCTTTAGCTGAAATTATATGCATTAAAGGACCTCCTTGTGTTTGAGGAAATAATGAATAATTAATTTTTTTATATAATAATTTATTATTAGATAAAATTATTCCTCCTCTTGGTCCACATAATGTTTTATGTGTAGTACTTGTTACTATATGTGCATATTTTATAGGATTAGGATATAAATTAGTTACTATTAATCCTGCTATATGAGATATATCTGCTAAAAAATAACTTTTATTTATATCAGCAATTTTTTTAAATTTTTTTCAATTACATATTTTAGAAAAAGAAGAAAAACCAGCTATAATTAGTTTAGGTTTATATTTTATTGCTAATTTTTTTATATTTTTATAATCTAAATTACCTTTTTTATTTAAACCATAATATTTACAATTATATATTTTATTTGATATACTTGATTTTGATCCATGACTTATATGTCCTCCATGAGTAGTTTTCATAGATAAAATTGTATCACCTATATTTAAAATTGAATTATAAGCGGCTAAATTTGCTTGAGTACCTGAATGGGGTTGTACATTTGCATATTTAGCTTTAAATAGTTTTTTTGCTCTTTTAATTGCTATATGTTCTATTTTATCTATATATTTACATCCTCCATAATATCTTTTTTTATAATATCCTTCTGCGTATTTATTTGTTAGTATTGATCCCTGTGCTTTTAATATATTTTTATTTACATAATTTTCTGAAGCAATTAAATTTAATGTGTTTTGTTGTCTTTTTTTTTCTTTTTTTATTATTTTAAATATTTTATCTTTTTTCATTTTTTTTTTTTAATTAATATTTTTTTTATATATAAAATTATATATTTAGATTTTGGATATATTATTATATTTTTTTTATTATTTAATATATATGAAAGTTTTTTTTTTGTTTGATATTTATTAAATATAATTATTATTTTTTTATTTAGATTTTTAATATATTTTTTTATTTTTTTTAAAGATATAATTGTTTTTTTAATTTTAATATTTTTTTTTAATATATAATTATATATTTTATTTTTATTATGATAAATTATTATGTTAATTAAATTTTTTTTTCTATATTTATTGTAATAGTTATATGATATTATTTTATATGATTTTATTTTTAATATTTTTATTTTTTTATATTTAATTTTAAATATTTTTGATATTAAAGAAGATATTCTTATTCCTATAATACTTCCAGGTCCTTTATTAATTGAAATTATATCTATTTTTTTTATTTTTATATTTGTTTTTTTAATTAAATTTTTTATTAATGTTAATACATATTTACTGCTATTTTTTTTAGTATATTTATATTTACTTGATATTTTTTTTTTATAGTATATTGATACTGAACATAATTCTGTTGATATTTCTATAGATAATATATTTATATTTTTCATTATATTTTTTATTTTTTTTTATTAATTTATTTATTATAATTTTTATATTTTTTATAAATATTTTATAATTATTTTATTATTAATTTTTTTTTTTTTCTAGGGAATTTATATTTTATGAAAAGTATTTATTTAAAATCTGTAAAAGGAATGAAAGATTATTTTGATTATGATGTATTAATTTATGAATATATAGAAAATATTTTTAGGAAGTTAATAAAAAGTTATTCTTTTAATGAATTTAAATTTTCTATAATTGAAAAAAGTATTTTATATAATAAGAATTTTTATAAATTAAATAATAATTTTTTGAATAATAAAATGTATTCTTTTTTAGATAAAAAGAATGTAAGTCTTAGTTTAAGACCTGAAGGTACAATGAGTTGTATAAGAATATATTTGGAGAATAAAATATTTAATATTAATAATTTAAATAAAATATGATATATAGGTCCTATGTTTAGGTATGAAAATACACAAAGAGGTAGATATAGACAATTTAATCAAATAGGTTTAGAAATATTTGGTAGTAATAATTTAATTTCTAGTTTGGAATTAATTTTAATTATTAATAAATTTTTTAAAATTTTAAATATTGAAGATTTATTTGTTTTAGAAATTAATTCTATAGGAATTTTGAAAGATAGACAAAAATATATAAATTTTTTAAATGATAAATTAATTGAAAATAAATCATTTTTTATTAAATTAGGTATTGATAAATTTGATTTTAGTTTGTTTAGAAATATTGATAATAATAATATTAATTATATTAAAATATTAAAAAATTATCCAAATATTTTAGAATTTTTAAATAAAAAATCTATTATAGATTTTAATAATTTATGTAAAAATTTAGATAAATTAAATATTAAATATATTATAAATACTAATTTAGTTAGAGGATTAGATTATTATAATGATTTGGTTTTTGAATGAAAATATAAATTATGAAAAAATATTAATACAATATGTGCAGGTGGTAGATATGATTATTTAATAAAAAGTATATATAATTTAGATATTCCTGCAGTAGGTTTATCAATAGGTTTAGATAGATTAATGTTAATATTAAAAGATAATTATATAATTAAAAAAAAAGTAAATAAAAAAATTGATATATATATTATATCATATTATAATTTAGATACTATGTTATTAGGTTTAAATATTTGTGAAAATATTTTAAATTCTGATTTATGTTTTTTAAAAATTTATCATAATTATTTTATATATAAAGATTTAAGTAAATTAATATTAAATGTAATAAAATTAAATTGTAGAATTATAATTATTATTGGTAAAAGAGAATTTTTAAATAGAAAAATTACTATAAAAGATTTATATTATAATAATCAGTATTATTTATCTATTAAAAAAAATATTGTTAATTTTATTAGTAGTTTATTTAAAATTAAAAATTAATAATAATATTTTTATATTAAATATTTTTATAAAATGTATACTATATGTTTAGTTGGAAGATCTAAAGTAGGAAAAACTAGTTTTTTAAATAAAATTATTAATAATAATATATTTACTTTTAAATTAAAAAATTCATTTGATTTTAATTATTGTATAAAAATTATTAAAGATAAATATTTTATATTTATTGATAATATATATATTTATAATAATATATTAAAATTTAAAGATAATATTAATTTTAGTAATAAATTATATAGTAAATTTTTATTTAATATTTATAGTTGTGATATTATATTTTTTTTTATAGATTCTTCTATAGGTTTATTAGATGAAGATATTTATTTTTATAATAATTATATTAAAAATAATATTAGTAAAACTATTTTAGTTTTAAATAAAAGTGATTTAATTGATAAATATAATTATTTAAATAAATATTTTATTTTAAAAAAATGTTATAGTTTAAAAATTAAAGATATTATATTTATTTCTATTTTAAATAATAATAGTTTAGATAAATTATTTAATAAAACATATATTCATTTAGAAAATAAAATAGGTAATTTAAAATTTTTTAATAATTTATTAAAATATTGTGTTAATTTATATAATTATAATATTAATAATTTAAATTTTGTTAAAGATAATAATTTATTAAATTATTTTAAAATTAATATAGTTATTTTAGGTAAAACTAATGTTGGTAAATCAACTTTTTTAAATTATATATGTGGTGATAATCGTTGTTTTGTTTCTAATTTAGAAAATATTACAAAAGATTTTATTTTTTATAATTTTGTTAAAAATAATATTAAATTTTTAATATCTGATTCTCCTGGTATAAATAAAAAATTTTTTAATTTTAATTATTCTATATTAGAATTTTATAGAATTATTAAATTTTTTGATATAATTTTTTTTATGATAGATATTAATAGTGGTATTACTAAATATGATTTGTATTTAATTAATTTTTTATTAATTAAAGGTAAAATATTATTTATAATTTTTAATAAATGTGAAAATTTAAGTATTAGATATATAAATATTTATAAAAATTATATTTTAAATAAATATGGTTTAATGAAAAATTTATTTATATTTTTTATTTCTTGTTTAAATTTAAAAAAAAAAAATATTTTTAATTTATTTAATTTATGTTATAATTGTTATAGTAATATTTATTTAAAAGATATAAAAACTTCTAAAATAAATAAAATTTTAAAATTAGCTATTAATAATTTTAGTGAAAATAATTATTTTAAGAATGTTTTTAATTTAAAATATGCACATATTGGTAGTTATAAACCTTTTACTATAGTTATACATGGTAATAATATTAATAATATTAATTTTTCATATAAAAAATATTTGATTAATTTTTTTACCAAAGAATTAGGATTTTCAAGTTTTAATATTAATTTAAAATTTAAAGAATCTTTAAATCCATATATTAGTAATAGAAAATAAATTTATAAATTTAGACAATCGCTATTTTATATAATAATAGAGGAAAGTCCGGACTCCATAGGACATAATGCCAGATAACGTCTGGAGAAATATTTTTTATTTTATGAAAGTGCAACAGAAAATAACCGCCTTTTTTTAGGTAAGGGTGAAAAAGTATGGTAAAAGCATACTATTTATTATAGTAATATAATAAATGTGTAAACTCCATTAGGAGCAAGGCTAAATTAAGATATTTATATATCTATTTTATTGATAAATAGAATAATATATTGTCCGTATATATATATATTATATCGTGGTGAGCCGCTTGAGCTAATAAGTAATTATTAGTCTAGATTAATGATTGTCTTATTAATTTTTTTTTTAATAAACAGAATCCGGCTTATAATTTTTATTTTTTTTTTTTATTACTAAAAATATTAATTAAATATATAATTTTTTTAGTTATATAAAATATTTTTTTTATTTTATTTATAATAAATATTTGAAATATAATTATATTTATAATTGAAATTAATATTATTTTTTTAATTATTATTATTAAATGTTTTATATTATTAATTTTATTTATTAAATATATAATAATTATATTATTAATTAATATTGATATTAATATAATTTTTATTTGTATTATTGTAATTAATTTAAATAAGTTATATTTTATTTTATTAGTTATTGAATATATTTTTTTTTTAAAAAATTTTATTATATTTTTTTTATATAAATTAAATAATTTTTTTATAATCATATATCTATCTATTTTAAAAAAATAATATTATTATTTATTAATATAATATAATATAATTTTATAAAACAAATATATAAATAATTATGTTAAGAATATTTAATACAATTAGTAATAAAAAAGAAAAATTTTTATCATTTATTAAAAATAAAGTTAATATTTATGTATGTGGTGTAACAACTTCTAATTATTGTCATGTAGGGCATATTAGAACATTTTATTTTTTTGATATTTTATTAAATTATTTAAAATATTTAGGATATGATTGTAAATATATAAGAAATATTACAGATATTGATAATAAAATAATATTTAATTCCATTAAAAAAAAAAAAAATATAAATGAATTATCTTTTAAAATGATTAATTGTATGTTTAATGATTTTAAAAAATTTGATTTAAAATTACCTAATTTAGAACCAAAATTAACAGATAATATTAATTTTTTAATTAAAAGTATAGTTTATTTATTAAATAAAAATTATGCTTATATTTCTGATAATGGAGATGTTTTATTTTGTTATGATAATTTTAGTAGTATTTATAAATATAGTTTTTTTAAAAAAAGTTTATCTAATGATGATTGTAAAGATTTTGTTTTATGAAAATTAAATAAAATAAATGATAATTATGGTTGAATGTCTCCTTGAGGTTTTGGTAGACCAGGTTGACATATAGGTTGTTCTGTAATTAGTAATCTTTATTTAAATAATATTGTAGATATACATGGTGGTGGTTCAGATTTAATTTTTCCTCATCATGAAAATGAATTAATTTTATCTAAATGTTTATTTAATATTAAATATTATATTAAATTTTGAATTCATACTGGTTTAGTTATTTTTAATAATAATAAAATGTCTAAATCTAGTAATAATTTTTTTTTATATAAATTATTAAGAAAATATTCACCAGAAGTTATAAAATTTTATTTAATGTCTAAACATTATAGAAAAAATTTAAATTATAATATTAATAATTTAGATATAGCTAATAAATCTTTTAATAAATTATATTTAGGATTATATGGATTAAATTTAAATTTAAAGTTAAATAATAAGGATTTGTTGGTTTTTAAAGAATTTGATGATATGTTTTTTAGCTATATTAATAATGATTTTAATATTAGTAGTATATATAAATTATTGTTTTTAATGCTATCTGAATTAAATAAATTTAAAAATAAAAATTTTAATTTAGCTAGTAAGATAGGTATAAAAATGAAATTTTTTGCTAATTTTTTAGGTTTATTAAAATTAGATATAAAAAAGTTTTTAACTAATGGATATTTATATAATAAAGATAAATATTTAATTTTATTAAAAAAAATAAATTATTTAATAGAAAAAAGAAATATTGAACGTAAAAAAAATAATTGAAAAAAAGCTGATTTATATAAAAAGGAATTATTAAAATTTAATGTTTCTTTAATTGATAAAGAAGATTTTATTACTGAATGATTTTTTTTAAAATAAAAAAATAAAATATTATTTATTTATTATTTTTATAATATATTTTTATTATATTTTTTAATAAAATTGATATAGTCATAAGACCTATTCCTCCTGGTACTGGAGTTATATATTTTATTTTTTTTATTATTGATTTTATATTAATGTCTCCTATTATTTTATTTTTTTTATTTATATTTATTCCTATATCTATTATTATTGAATTTTTTTTTATTCATTTTTTTTTTATATAATTATATTTACCTATAGCTGTAATTAATATATCTGCTTTTTTTGTATATATTTTTATATTTTTTGTTTTTGAATTTATTATTGTTACTGTAGATTTTTTATTAATTAATTCTATCATTATTGGTTTTCCTATTAAATTGGATGAATTAATAATAACTACATTTAATCCTATTAATTTTATTTTATATATTTTTAATAGTTTAATTACACCATATGAAGTGCATGATCTAATTTTTGGAAATCCTTGTAATAATTTTCCTATATTTTTATAATGTAATCCATCTACATCTTTTTTAGGATTAATATTATTAATTATTTTATTATAATTAAAATTTTTAGGTAATGGTAATTGTATTAATATACAATCTATATTTTTACTTTTATTTTTTTTTTTAATTAAATTTATTATATTTTTTTCTTTTTCTTTTTTATCAAATTTATATATTTTATATTTTATATTTAGTAAATTAAAATAATAACATTTTTTTTTAATATATATATTTGATGATTTACATTTTCCTATATTTATTATAATTATAGAAGGTTTTCTTTTATTTTTTTTTATTATTTTTTTTATTTTTTTTTTTATTTTTAATATTGTTTTTATTAAATATTTTTTACCTGAAAGTATTTTATTTTTATACATTGTTTGACTTTTTTTTTTAAATATTTTATTATATTATAATACGCTCTTAGCTCAGTGGATAGAGCAACAGCCTTCTAAGCTGTAGGTCACAGGTTCAAATCCTGTAGAGCGTGTTATTTTTTTTTTTTAAATATTTTTTTATTTTTAAATAAAAATTTTATTATTTGTTTTATATTTTCAAATTTATATATTTTTATATTATTTTTTATTTCTTTAGGAATTTTTTTTAAATCATTTTTATTTTTCTTTGGTATTATAACTTTTTTTATACCTCCTCTTAATGCAGCTAATAATTTTTCTTTTAACCCACCTATGGGAATAATTTTTCCATTTAATGTAATTTCTCCAGTCATTGCTATATTAGATTTTATTGTAGTATTAGTTAATGTAGATATTAAAGATGTACATATTGCTATTCCAGCACTAGGACCATCTTTAGGTATTGATCCTTCAGGTATATGTACATGTATATCTTTTTTATAATAAAAATTTTTTTTTATATTTAATTTTTTTGAAAGATATCTTACTAATGTAAGTGATATTTTTATAGATTCTTTCATAATTTTACCTAAAGATCCAGTATATATTAGTTTTCCTGAACCATTTATAGATTTTGATTCTATAGTAATTATTTCACCTCCTATTTCAGTTCAAGCTAAACCTATTATTTCACCAATTTTATTTTTTTTTTTTATTTTTTCGTAATTAAATTTTTTTATACCTAAATATTTTTTTATATTTTTATTATTTATAATAATTTTTTTTTTTTTTTTTAATAATATTTTTTTAACTGATTTTCTGCATATTTTAGATATTTCTTTATCTAGTCCTCTTACTCCATATTCTTTGGTATAATTTCTAATTATTTTAATTATACATTTTTTATTAATATATATTTCATGTTTTTTTAATGAATTATTTTTAATTTGTTTGGGTATTAAATATTTTTCACATATATATTTTTTCTCATTTTCAGTGTATCCAGATATTTTTATTATTTCCATTCTATCTAATAATGTTATTGGTATATTACTAATTGAATTTGCAGTTGATATAAACATTACATTAGATAGATCAAAATCTATTTCTATATAATGGTCATTAAATTTATTATTTTGTTCTATATCTAATATTTCTAATAAAGCAGAAGCAGGATCTCCTCTTGAATCGTATGATATTTTATCTATTTCATCAAGTAAAAATAATGGATTTTTAACTTTTGAATTTATTATTTTTTGTATAATTTTTCCTGGCATTGATCCTATATATGTTCTTCTATGTCCTCTTATTTCTGCTTCATCTTTAATACCACCTAAAGATAACTTAATATATTTTCTACCTATTGATTTTGATATAGATTTACATATTGTTGTTTTTCCTACACCTGGTGGTCCTATAAAACATAATATAGGTGATTTTGTTTTATTTGATCTATTTTGTACTGCTAAATATTCTAATATTCTTTCTTTTATATTTTTTAATCCAAAATGATTTTTGTCTAATATTTTTTTTGCTTTATTTAAATTTTTAATTATTATTGTTTTTTTTTTTCATGGTATTTGTAATATTCAATCTATGTAGTTTCTTGATACTGTTGCTTCAGAAGACATAGGTTGCATCATAATAAATTTTTTTAGTTCTAATTCTATTTTTTTTTTTACTTTTTTAGGTAACTTATGTTTTATTATTTTTTTTTTTATAATTTCATATTCATTTTTTATATTATTTATATTTTTTAGTTCTTTTTGTATTGCTTTTATTTTTTCATTTAAATAATATTCTTTTTGTCCTTTTTCCATTTGTTTTTTTACTCTTTCCCTAATTTTTTTTTCTATTTTTAGAATATTTATTTCAGATTCTATTATTATCATTAAATATTTTAATCTTTTTTTAATATTTTTTAATTCTAATATTTTTTGTTTTTTTAATAATTTTATTTGTATATTAGAAGCTATAGTATCTGTTAATTTACTGCAACATTTTATATTTTTTAATGATATTAATATTTCTTGTGGAATTTTATTATTTAGTTTTAAATAATATTCAAATTGATTTATTATAATTCTTGATAAAATTTTATTTTTTTTATTATTTTTATTTGTTTCTTTTATTATTTTAAATTCACCTATTAAACATTTATTTTTTTCTTTAATTTTTTTTATTTTTATTCTTTTTAATCCTTCTACTAGTATTTTTAAAGTTCCATCTGGAAGTTTTAATATTTGTAATATTGATGATATAGTTCCTATTTTGAATAGATCTTTTTTTTTAGGTTCATTTATTTTTGAGTTTTTTTGTGATATTAATATTATTTTTTTATTTTTTTTAATTGATAATTCTAAGCATATTATTGATTTTTTTCTTCCTATGAATAAAGGTACTATCATATGTGGATATATAACAGTATTTTTTAGTGGTAATATAGGTATTATATTATRTTTTYWTCTTTTATATTTTTTTTTTTTTTTATTATATTTTTTTTTTTWTWTTTTTTTTTTTTTTTWTTTYWTTTTTTTTTTTTTTTTTTTTTAGTTTCATAATAAATTTTAAATTTTATTAATTAATTGATGTAATTATTTAAATATTTAATTTTTTATATTTTTTTTTTATGAAATTTTTATTTATTAATATATTTTTATTAATATATTTATTATTATCATACATAATTTTAAATAATATTTTTTCTATTACATTTTTAAGTCCTCTTGCGCCTATTTTTTTTTTAATTGATATTTTTGCTATTAAATTAATTGCTCTTTTAGTAAATTTTAAATTAATATTTTCTAATTTTAGTAAAAATTTATAATATTCTATTATAGAATTTTTTGTTTTTGTTAATATTTTAATTAATTCTTTTTTATTTAATTTATTTAGTTTAGTTATTATAGAAAATCTGCTTATAAATTCAGGTATGAATCCAAATTTTATTAAATCTTTATATTTTATATTTATATTTTTTTTTATTTTATTATTTTTTTTATCAAAACCTATTTTATTATTATTTATTCTTTTTTTTATTATTTTATTTATATTATTAAATGTTCCTCCGCATATAAAGAGTATATTACTTGTATTTATTAGTATATTTTCTTGTAGAGGATGTTTTCTTCCTCCTGTAATTGGAACTGATGATATTGTTCCTTCAATTATTTTTAAAAGAGATTGTTGTACACCTTCTCCAGAAACATCTCTAGTTATAGAAATATTATTATTTTTTTTTGATATTTTATCTATTTCATCAATATAAATTATACCCTTTTCTGCTTTTTTTATATTGTATTTACATTTTTGTATTAGTCTTAATAAAATATTTTCTACATCATCACCTACATAACCTGCCTGAGTTAGGGTAGTTGCATCTGTTATTACAATAGGTATATTTAATATTTTTGATATAGTTTTTATAATTAATGTTTTACCACATCCTGTAGGTCCTATCATAATTATATTTGATTTATAATAATTTGTTATTTTATTTTTTTTTTTTGTATTAATTATTTTAAAATGATTGTATATAGCTAATGATATTTTTTTTTTTGTATTGTTTTGTCCTATTATATATTTATCTAATTTTTTTTTTATATATTTAGGTTTATATTTTTCAAAATTAAAATAATTATTTTTATTAATATTTTTATTATTTATTTTATTTTTTTTTTTTTCTTTTGAGATTTTATTTTTTTTTTTTTTTTTATTATTATTATTAATAATTTTGTTTTTCATTTTTATTTTTTATGTTTTTTTTTTTTTTTATAATTTTATCTATTATTCCATATTTTAATGCTTTTTTAGAATTAAAATATTTATCTCTTTCTATATCTTTTTTTATTTTTTTTATAGGTTGTTCAGTTCTTTTATGAATTATTTTTATTAATTTTTTTTTTATTTTTATTATTTGATTGGTTTGAATTTTAATATCTGTAGCTTGTCCTTCAAATTTTCCTAATGGTTGATGTATCATTATACTTGAATTAGATAAACTGAATCTTTTTTTTTTTTTTCCTGCAATTAAAATTATTGATGCCATAGAATATGCTTTTCCTATACATATAGTATTAACGTCAGGATTAATGTATTTAATTGTGTCATATATTGACATACCTGAACTTACTATTCCTCCTGGTGAATTTATATATATATATATATCTTTTTTATTATTTAAATATTCTAAATATAATAATTGAGATATTATATTATTTGACATAATGTCATCTATATAACCAGTTAGAAATATTATTCTATTTTTTAATAGTTTATTAAATATAATATTATTATTTTGGTAATATTGATTATAGTGACTATTTTTAATTAATTTCATTTTATTTATTATTTAATATTTTTAATTTATAATATTTTATTATTTTTTATTTAAAACAGATTCTGTGTAAAATTTTATTTATTAATTTATAATCATTTTGTGATCCAAATTTTTTTGTTAGTTTTATACTTTCATTAATGATAATTTTTTTATCTAATTTTTTATTTTTTTTAATTTCATATATAGCAATTTTAATTATAGATATTTTAATTAACCCAATATATCTTTTTTTTTTTAAATTTAATTTTAAAATTTTATTTATATATTTTTTATTATTTTTAACTCAATATAATATATTATTTAAATATTTTTTATTTATGTTTTTAAATATTTTATTATTTATTAATTTAAATTCTTTTATTTTAGATTCAATATTACTACATTTAGATATTATTAATGAATATATTATTTGTAATGCTAATTCTCTAGTTTTTATATTTTTTTTGAAGTACAAGATTTATTCCTATATAATTTAAATTATTTTATTTTTTGTTGCGAAATATTATTCTTCCTTTACTTAAATCATATGGTGTTATTTCTACTATTACTTTATCACCTGTTAATATTCTTATATAATTTTTTCTCATTCTTCCTGAAATATGAGCAATTATTATATTGCCATTTTCTAATTTTACTTTAAACATGGTATTAGGTAATGTTTCTATTATTATACCTTTTAATTCAAAGCTATTTTTTTTAATCATATAATAAATTTATATATATTAATATTATATTTTATTTTAATTTATTTTTTATTTTTATTAAAGATATTTATAAATTTTCTAAATATTTTTGTACATCTAGTGCTGCTATACAACCTAATGATGAAGCTATAATTGCTTGTTTATATTTATAATTTGTTACATCACCACATGCAAATATACCTTTTATGTTTGTCATAGATGTATATTCTGAATTTTTATAATTTATTTTTATATATTTATTTTTATCTAATTTAATTAAATTTTTAAATATTTTAGTATTAGGTTTATATCCTATGGATATAAATAAACCATTTATTTTTATTTTTTTTATTTTTTTTTTTTTATTAGATTTTAATTTTAAATATATATATTTTTTTTTTTTTTTTATTTTTAAAATTATATAATTTTTTAAAAATATTATTTTTTTTTTTTTTATTTTATTTTTTATTTTTTTAAATAATATTTTGTCTGATGTAAATTTTTCTTTTCTATGTATAATAAATATTTTTTTAGCTATTTTATACATTAATATACATTCTTCTATTGCGTTATTTCCTCCTCCTACTATTGCTATTATTTTATTTTTATAAAAAAATCCATCGCAATATGCACAATTAGATATTCCTTTTCCATATAGTTTTTTTTCATTTTTTATATTTAGTAATTTTGGTTTACAACCTGTAGCAATTATTATAGATTTAGATAAATATTTTTTTTTTCCTAATATTATAAATATTTTTTTATATATTTTTATTTTTTTTATTTTATCGTATATTATTTTAGTATTAAAATTTATAGCTTGTTTTTTCATATTATTAATTAATTTTATGCCACTTATTTTTTTTTTTCCTGGTCAATTTTCTATTTTATTAGATTTTATTATTTGTCCACCTTCGTTTTTTCCAGTTATTAATATTGGTTTTAGATTTGCTCTTGCTAAATATATTGCTGAAGTATATCCTGATGGTCCTGAACCAATTATTATTATTTTATTTATTTTTTTCATTTTATATAATTGTAATAATTTTAATAAATTTTTTAAATATAAAATATGATATAATTAATTAAATTTTTTAATTAATTAAATATTATATAATTTTTATGTTGAATATAAAAATTTTATTAAAAGATATAAATAATTTTATTAATATTATTAAAAATCGTATATCTAAATTAGAAATTAAATTATTATTAAAAACATATAATAGTTATAAAAAAATTAAATTTGATATTGAATATTTATTATTTAAAAAAAAAGTATTGTCTAAAAAATTTTTTATTTTAAAAAAAAAAAATATTAATGTTTTTTATTTAAAAAATTTTATTTTAATGTTTAAAGAAAATATTAATTTTAAAAATAAAAAAAAAAATAAAATTTTTTTAAAGTTAAATAATATTATTTTAAATATTCCAAATATACCTGATAAAGATGTTCCTGAAGGTAATAATGATAATGATAATAAAATAGTAGGTTTTTGAGGTATTAATAAAGAAAAAAAAAATATATTAGATCATATTAAATTTTGTGAAAAAAGTGGAAATTTAAATTTTAATGAATCTATATTATTAAGTGGTTCTTCTTTTGTAGTAATGAAAGGTATAATAGCTTCTTTATATAGATCTATATCTCAATTTATGATTAATTATCATATTTTAAAAAATAAATACAAGGAAGTTTATGTTCCATATATTGTTAAAGTAGATTCTTTATATAATTCAGGTCAATTACCTAAATTTGAAAATAATATTTTTTATGTTTATAAAAATTATGATTTATATAAAAATAAATTTGCTTTAATACCAACATCTGAAGTTTCATTAATAAATTTATTTAAGAATAAAATTATTAATGAAAATGATTTACCAATTAAATTAGTATCTAACACTCCTTGTTTTAGAGCTGAGTCTATTTCTTATGGTAAAAAAAATAAAGGTATTTTTAGATTAAATCAGTTTGATAAAGTTGAATTAGTTCAAATTGTACATCCAGATAATTCAATGGATTCTTTAGATGAATTGACTTTTCATGCTGAGAGTATTTTAATTAAATTAAAAATTCCTTATAGAAAAGTTTTATTATGTACTAAATCAATGAATTTTAGTTCATGTAAAACCTATGATATAGAATATTGATCTCCTATTAATAAGAAATTTTTAGAAATTTCTTCTTGTTCTAATACTTCTGATTTTCAATCTAGAAGAATTAATGTTAAATATTTAGATAAAGAATTTAATATAAAAAGATTAGTTCATATAATAAATGGTTCTGGTTTAGCTGTTGGTAGAACTTTAATAGCTATATTAGAAAATTTTCAAATAGATAAAGGTATAGTTAAAATTCCAAAAGTTCTTATTAAATATATGAATGGAATTAAATATATAAATTTTAATGAATAAATTTAAATTTTTAAAAATTAATAAAAAAAGTATTTGTATAGCTCCTATGTTAAATTATATAAATAATAATAATATTTTTTTATATAATTTATTAATGAATAATATAAAAATATATATTGGAATGATACATGTTTCTTCTTTTTTAAAAAAATATAAATATTATTGTAAATTTTTTGAAAAAATTTCTAATAATAATATTGTTATACAATTTGTAGGAAATAATTATAAAGATTTATATAAATGTGTTAAATTAATAAATATTTTTAATTTTTCTGAAATAAATTTTAATTTAGGTTGTCCATCTTTATGTGCTAAAAAATGTAATTTTGGTTTTTATTTAATGAAAGATATAAATTTGGTAGTAAAATGTTTAAATTCTATATATGATGCTAATACTAATAATAGTTTAATATCTATTAAACATAGATTATTTAATAATAATTATAATTATATGTTAGATTTTTTAGGAAATATTTTTTTATATACTAAATGTAATAAGTTTATTATTCATGCAAGAAATGTTTTAATTAAAAATTATTCTACTAAATTAAATTTAAAATTATCTTGTAATTATAATATTGTTTATAATTTAAAAAAAGATTTATCTTTTTTAAATATTATATTAAATGGTAATATAAATAATATATTTGATATTATAAATCATATTAATAACAATTTAGATGGTGTTATGATAGGTAGAGAAATATATTATAATCCTTTATTTTTAGTTCATATTTTAAATTATATTAAATATAAAGTTATTTTAAATGATAATAATAAATTGTTTTATAAAAAAAATAGGATATCTAAATATATTCTTTATATTTTTTATAATATATATAATTATATATATAATGAATATTATATTAATAATATTAATCCTATAGTAATTATTAAAAATATATATAATATATTTAATTATATAGATAATGGATCAATTTTTAAAAAAAGAATTATATTATCCGGTTATTTGTTTAAAAATTTTAATAATTACTTAGATTTTATTAATTTTATTTTTAAAGATTTTATTTAGATTTAGCTTTTTTAAATGCTTCAACCATAGTATTAAAGCAATTTTTATTTTTAAATATTTTTCTTTTATTATTTTTATTTTTATTTTTTATTATTTTTAAATTTAAGATTCTGTTATTTTCATCAATGGATATTATTTTTGTTTTTAATATATTATTTATATTATATTTATTAATATTTTTTTTATTTTTTATATTTATTAAACCTTCTATTTTATTATCGATTATTACTTTTAATATATTTTTTTCTATTTTAGTTATTTTTGATATTATTATTTTATCTTTATATTTTTTATATATATTTATTGGATCTTCTTTAAGTTGTTTTATACCTAAAGATATTCTTTCTTTTTCAGCATTTATTTGTAATATTATAGCTTTTATAAATTCACCTTTTTTATATTTATTTTTTATATTTTCATTGTTTATTATATTTCATGATATATCTGAACTATGTATTAAACCATCTATACCTCCTTCTAATTCTATAAATATTCCAAAATCTGTTATGGATTTAATTTTACCTTTAATTATATCTTTATTTTTGTATTTTTTAGAGAAGATTATTCATGGATTAGGTTTACATTGTTTTATTCCTAAAGATATTCTTCTTTTAATTATATCAATATTTAAAATAACAGATTTTATTTTATCTCCTATATTAAATATTTTAAATGGATTAATATTTTTATTTATTCAATCTATTTCAGATATATGAGCTAATCCTTCTATACCTTCTTCAATTTCTATAAAACATCCGTAGTCTGTTAAATTAGTTATTTTTCCTTTTACTTTTTTATTTTTAGGATATTTTTTTTCTATATTTTTTCAAGGATCTTTAGTTAGTTGTTTTAAACCTAAAGATACTCTAATTTTTTCTTTATCAAATTTTATTACTTTAGTTTTTATTTTTTGACCTATATTTAAGATTTCTTTTGGATGTTTTATTCTTTTTCAAGATATATCAGTAATATGTAATAATCCATCTAGTGCTCCTAAATCTATAAAAGCCCCATAATCAGTTAAATTTTTAACAATTCCTTTAATTTTAGAACCTTTATATATTTTTTTTAATAATTTTTTTTTTTCTATATTATTATCATTTATAATAGCTGCTTTTCTAGATAGTACTATATTATTATTTTTTTTATCTAATTTAATTACTTTAAAATCTAATATTTTACCTTCTAAAATTGAAATATCTTTTATAGGTTTAATATCTATTAATGATCCAGGTAAAAAAGATTTTATTCCATTTATATCTACTGTAAATCCTCCTTTAACTCTTCCTGTTATTATACCTTTAATATTATTTGATTGTGTATATGATATTTCTAAATTATTTCATGTTTCTAATTTTTTAGCTTTTTCTCTAGATAAAATTGTTTCACCATATAATTCAAAATTATCTATATATAATTTAACTTTATCTTTTATTTTTATTTTTATTTTACCTTTATTATTTTTAAATTCTTCTATTGGTATATATGATTCAGATTTTAAACCTGAATCTACAATTACATTATTATTTTTAATATCTATTATTTTAGCTTTTATAATTGATCCAGATTTTATATTTATTTTTTTAATTGATTTTTTAAATAAATGTTTGAATTTATATTTCATATTATTTTTTTTTTAAAATTATTTTTTTTTTTTTTTTTTTAAAAAGGTATATCATCAAAATCTATTGATATATCTTCTGATTTATCTTTTATTTTATTTTTGTTTTTATTTTGTTTTTTTATTTTTTTTTTTTTATTTAGTATTTTTTTTTCTATATTTTTTTTATTTTTATTGCCAAGCATTTGCATTGTTCCATTCATATTTACTATTACTTCAGTAATATATCTATCATTACCTTTTTTATCTTGTCATTTTCTAGTTTGTAATGATCCTTCTATGTATATTTGTGATCCTTTTTTTAAATATTTTGCTGCTATTTCTGCTAATTTTCCAAATAGAATTACTCTATGTCATTCAGTTTTTTCTCTGTTTTCTCTAGTATTTTTATCTTTTCATATTTCAGAAGTTGCTATATTTAAGTTTGTTATAGTATTTCCGTTTGACATATATCTAATTTCAGGATTTTGTCCTAAATTACCTATTAAAATTACTTTATTTATACCTTTACTTGACATTTTTTTATTTATTATTTTATTTTATTTTTTTTTTAATAAATTTTATTTTATCATAAAATATAAAATTTATTTTTTTTTTTTTTAATTATTATATTTTTTGTTTGCATAATTATCAAATCTTGATATTTTTCCGTTAAATATTAAATATACAGTTCCTGTAGGACCATTTCTTTGTTTACCTATTATTATTTCAGCTATACCTTTCATATCTGAATTTTCATTATAGACTTCATCTCTATATATAAATATTATTAAATCAGCATCTTGTTCTATTGAACCTGATTCTCTTAAATCAGAATTTACAGGTCTTTTATCAGATCTTTGTTCAGATGATCTATTTAATTGTGATAATGCTATTATTGGTATTTTTAGTTCTTTAGCTAGTAGTTTTAGAGATCTAGAAATATCTGCTATTTCTAATGTTCTATTATCTAAATATGTAGATGATTTCATTAATTGTAAATAATCTATCATTACTATACTTAATCCTTTATTTTCTCTATATATTTTTCTTGTTCTAGATCTTATATCTGTTGGTGTTAAATTACAAGAATCGTCAATAAATATATTTTTTTTTTTTTTTAATATTTTTATTGTACTTATTATTTTAATTCAATCTTTATTATTTAATTTACCAGTTTTTATTTTATTTTGATCTACTCTAGAT
The DNA here is from genome assembly GCA_015134375.1 of Candidatus Stammera capleta. GTDB lineage: Bacteria > Pseudomonadota > Gammaproteobacteria > Enterobacterales > Enterobacteriaceae > Stammera > Stammera capleta_H. Next base: position 25,688 of record CP043980.1, on the reverse strand, counting down.
AAAGATGATATTATTCTTATAATTATTTGTTCTGATGGCATTTCTAAACTAAAAATTAATATTGGTTTTTTGTATGACATAGCTATATTTTCGCAAATATTCATTGCAAAAGTTGTTTTTCCCATAGATGGTCTTGCAGCTATTATAATTAAATCTGATTTTTGAAATCCAAATGTTTTTTTGTTTAAATCTATATATCCAGTATTTATACCTGTAATATTTTTTTTAGGGTTTTTATATAATTTTATTATTTTTTTTTTAGTTTTTTTAATTATGTTTTTTATATTTTGTGGTTTATTTTCATTATTTAGTTTTTCTTCTGATATTTTAAAAATTTTTGATTCTGCTAAATCTATTATTTCTTTACTATTTCTACCTTGTGGATTAAAACTATACATTATCATTTCATTTGATATATTTATAATTTTTCTTAATATTGATTTTTCTTTTATTATTTCTGCATAGTAATTTATATTAGAAACACTTGGTATATTTTGAGATAATTCAGCTAAATATTCAAAACCACCTATTATATCTAATTTTTTATTTTTTTTTAATGATTCAGATAATGTTATTAAATCTATTGGTTTATATAATTCTAATAATTTTTTCATTTCATTAAAAATTATTTGGTGAGATTTATTAAAAAAATCATTAAAATTTATTATTTCATATATATTTTCTCATTTTTCATTGTCTAACATTAATCCTCCTAAAACTGATTGTTCAGATTCAATTGAATAAGGAGGTGTATTGAAATTTTTATAATTTAATTTATTTTTTTTAAAAAAATTTTTCATTTTAATATAAAATATTTTATGTTATTTTTTTAATATTATTATAATTTATTTTATTAAAATATGTTACCTATTACTTTATATATACATATTCCTTTTTGTTTAAATAAATGTTTTTATTGTTCTTTTTTTAGTTTAAATTATAATAAATATGATTATTTTTTTTATAAAAGATATATTTTTAGTTTAATAAATGATTTAAAAAATGATTTATATATTTTAAAAAATGATAATAGATTAATTAAAAGTATTTATATAGGTGGTGGTACACCTACATTATTAAATATAGATTTATTTGAATTATTATTTGAAAATTTATTTTTAAATTTTAAATTTATACATAATTTAGAAATTACTTTAGAAACAAATATTTTAAATTTAAATAAAAATTATTTTTTAAAGTTGAGAGATATGGGTGTTAATAGAATATCAATTGGTGTTCAAAGTTTTGATAATAATATTTTAAAAATTATTAATAGAAATTATTTTTTTAAAGATATTATAAATTTTTTAAAATTAATTAGTAATATTTTCGATAATTATAATATTGATTTGATTTATGGTTTACCTAATCAAAATATTAATCATATTATTAATGATTTAAAATATATAAAAATATTAGAAATTCCTCATATATCTTGATATGAATTATGTGTTGATAATATTAATAGTTTTATTTTAAAAAATTTTAAATTACCTAAAAATAAAATATTAGATGATATGTTTTTTTTAATAAAAAATAATTTATTATTAAATAATTATATTAATTATTCTATATCATGTTTTTCTTTAAGTAAAAGTTATTTTTGTATACATAATATTAATTATTGAAAATTTGGTGATTATATTGGTATAGGTTGTTCTTCTCATGGAAAAATTACTATGATAAGGAAATTTTTAATTTATCGTTTAATTAAAAATAATAATATTTTAGAATATTTAAATAATAAATTTATTATAAATAAAAAAATTTTATTTAAAAGTGATATTATTAAAGAATATTTTATGAATATATTTAGATTAAATTTACCTTTTAAAATTTATTATTTTAGTATATATACTGGTTTATCTATTAATTTAATTTTGGATAAAATTAATTTTTTAGTTGAAGAAGGATATTTATTTAAAAAAAAAAGGTATTATTATATTACTAATAAAGGTTTAATATTTAATAATGATTTAATAGAAAATTTTTTTAATTAATTTTTTTATATAACATAATTATACTTGAATGAATTATTTTTTTTTTACATAATATTCATTGATGTGGTATTTTTATTTTGTTATTTTTTTTTGTTTCTATATATATTAATGATTTTTTTTTTATTATATTATTTTTTTCTATTATATTTATTATTTTATTAATATAATTTATTTTTTCATATGGTGGATCTATAAATATTATATCATATTTAATATTTTTTATTTTTTTTAATCATTTTATTGAATTTTTAATTTTAATTTTAAATTTTTTTTTATTTATATTTTTAAAATTTTTTTTAATTATATTTGCTATTTTATAGTTTTTTTCTATTAATAATGTATATTTAGCTTTTCTAGATATTGCTTCTAAACTTAATGATCCTGTTCCAGCAAAACAATCTATACATTTTTTATTTATTATATTTTTATTTATTCATTCAAATAATATTTTTTTGTTAATTGATGTTGTAGGTTTAAGTTTATTATTATTTAATGTATATATTTTTTTATTTTTGTATATACCTGATATTATTTTCATTTTTTTTTATATTTTATTTTATTATTAAATTTTTATTTATATAATTTATTTTTTTTTTTTTATATTATATAATAAAAATAATATTTATTTTATATAATTAAAATTTATTTAAATATTTGAGAATTAATATGTCAATTATTAATAATATTAAAAAATTTAATTTAAATAGTTTAAATTCATATATATGTATTGTTAATTCTTTTCCTGTTTTATCTTTTGAAGAAGAGTATAAGTTAATAAATAAATTTTATTCTTTTAAAAATATTAAATATGCTAAGAAATTAATTATATTAAATTTACGTTTTGTAGTTAATATAGCTAAAAATTATTCTAATTATGGTTTTTGTATATTTGATTTAATACAAGAGGGTAATATAGGTTTAATTAAAGCTGTTAAAAATTTTAATCCTTTTTTCAAAGTTAGATTAATTTCTTTTGCAATATATTGAATAAAATATGAAATAAATGAATTTATTCTAAAAAATTGACGTATAGTTAAATTAGCTACTACTAAATCTCATCGTAAATTATTTTTTAATTTAAGAAAAATTAAAAAAAAAATTAAATGATTAAATAATAAACAAATAAATAATATATCAAAAAAATTATCTATATCTAAAAAAGATGTTATTGAAATGGAATATAGAATGTTTTCTAAAGATGTTGATATAAATATTTATAATTATAAAAATAAATTATATAATAATGATAATAATTTTTTTTTGAATGATAATTTTTTAGATAAAAATTCTGATTTTACAAGTAAATTAGAATATTCTAATTGAAAAAATTTTATTTTGAAAAAATTTAAGTTAATTTTTTTAAATTTAGATAATAGAAGTAAACATATTATTAAATCAAGATGGTTAATAAAAAAAAAAGTGACTTTAAAAAAATTAGCTAGTTATTATAATATTTCTATAGAAAGAATAAGACAATTAGAAAAAAATGCTATGAATAAGATAAGATATTTGTTAAAATCTAAATTTATTAATTAATTTTTTATATTAAATAATTTTAATTTTATTTTTTTTATAAAGGATGTTTTGTGACTACAATATTAAGTGTTAGAAGAAAAAATTATGTAGTAATGGGTGGAGATGGTCAAGCTACTTTTGGTAATACAATAATTAAAGGTAATGTTAAAAAAGTTAGAAAATTATATAATGGTAAAGTAATTTCTGGTTTTGCAGGAAGTACAGCTGATGCATTTACTTTATTTGATTATTTTGAAAAAAAGTTAGAGATGTATCAAGGTCATATTATAAAATCTGCAGTAGAGTTAGCAAAAGATTGAAGAACTGATAAAATTTTAAGAAGATTAGAAGCTTTGTTAGCTATAGCGGATATAAATCATTCTTTAATAATTACTGGAAATGGAGATGTTATTCAACCTGAAAATGATTTGATATCTATAGGTAGTGGTGGTTCTTATGCATTTTCATCAGCTAAAGTTTTAATTGAGAATACTGATTTAAGCGCTTATGATATAGTTAAAAAATCTTTATGTATTGCTTCAGATATATGTATTTATACAAATAATATATTTACTATAGAGAAGTTGTGTTGTAAAAAATAATATTTTATATTTAAGGTTAATTTATGTATAATGAAATGACTCCTAGAGAAATAGTAAATGAATTAGATAAATTTATTATTAGTCAAAATGATGCAAAGAAAGCTGTTTCTATAGCTTTAAGAAATAGATGAAGAAGAATGCAATTAAATGATTATTTAAAAAATGAAATTACTCCTAAAAATATTTTAATGATTGGTTCTACTGGAGTAGGTAAAACAGAAATAGCACGTCGTTTAGCTAAATTAAGTAATTCTCCTTTTATAAAAGTTGAAGCTACAAAATTTACTGAAGTAGGTTATGTAGGTAAAGAAGTTGATTCTATAATTAGAGATTTAACAGATTATGCTGTTAAAATGATTAAAACTAAAGTTATTAAAAGTAATGTTAAAAAAGCAAAAATTTTAGCAGAAAATAGAATATTAAATATATTAATTAATGATAGTGATTTTATTAAAAAATTTTTATCTAATTTAAATTTAACTAATATTGATTCTAAAGAAATTATTAAAAAATATTTATTAAAATATTTAAAAAATGGTAATTTAAATGATAAAGAAATTGAAATAAATATTTCTATTCCAACTTTAGGTATAGAAATTATGTCTCCTCCAGGAATGGAAGAAATGACTAGTCAATTACAATCTATTTTTCAAAATTTAAGTGGTCAAAAAAAAAAAGTTCGTAAAGTTAAAGTTAAAAATGCAATTAATTTGTTAATTGAAGAAGAATCAGCTAAATTAATAAATTTTGATAATATTAAAAAAAGTGCTATAGATTTAGTTGAACAACAAGGAATAGTTTTTATTGATGAAATAGATAAAATTTGTAAAAGAGGTCAAGTAATGGATTCTGGTGTTTCTAGAGAAGGTGTACAAAGGGATTTATTACCTTTAGTAGAAGGTTGTACGGTTTCTACTAAGTATGGTGTAGTTAAAACTGATTATATTTTATTTATAGCTTCAGGTTCTTTTCAATTATGTAGTCCTTCTGATTTGATACCTGAATTACAAGGAAGATTTCCAATAAGAGTAAAATTAAGTTCTTTAAGTTCAAATGATTTTGAAAGAATATTAGTTGAACCTAATGTATCTCTTACTGTTCAATATAAATATTTATTAAGTGTTGAAGGTATAAATATTAAATTTACTAAGGATGGTATAAAATGTATTGCAGATATTGCATGAAATATAAATGAAAATACTGAAAATATAGGTGCTAGAAGATTACATACTGTATTGGAAAAATTAATGGAAGATATATCTTTTAATGCACCAGATTTTAGAAATAAAGATATAATAATTAATAAAAAGTATGTTAAATCTAAATTAAATAATTTAATTATTAATGAGGATTTAAGTAAATTTATTTTGTAAATAATTTTATTTTTTATATTATGAAATCTAAATATATTTGAAATAAAAAATTTGCTATTAATATAGCAAATAAATTTAATATAAAATTAAAAAAAATTCATTGAAAAATTATTTATTTTTTTAGGTCTTTTTATTTTAAAAATAATATTTTACCTAATATAAGATTAGTATTAATTTTTTTAAATAAAGGAAATAAAAATAATAAATATAATAGTATTTTTTTATTTAAATTATTTAATATGAATTTTTTAAAAATAGTTTCTAATATTTGTGGTTTAAAAAATAAATTAGTTGTTTGTTTTTAATCTATATATATTTTATATTTTATATTATATAAATTAATTATTTTAATAATTTTTTTTGTAAAAATATATAATTTTTTTTTAAATTTACTTTGTATTATTATATTTCATTTATATTTATTTTTTTTTTTTTTATTTAATATTGGTTTATTAATATTTATTTTATTATTAAATTTTTTTATTATTTTTTTTATTTTTATTCAAAAATATAAAAAATTTATATTTTTTATATTTTTAATTTTTACAATTATTTCTTTAGAATATGGAGGATAATTTATTATTTTTCTTTGTTTAATAATATTTAACATAATTTTAGTATATTTGTTTTTTTTTATATTATTAAAAATTTTATTATTTGGATATTTAGTAATAAATATTATTTTTTTTTTATTTTTTTTATTATTTATTTTTTCAATAAATTTAAAGTAATTTAATATGAATTTTTCTATTGATTTATAATTTTCAGATAAAAGATGTGTATCAACATTTAATATAATTGTTAATTTTATTTTTTTTTTTTTTTTAAAATTTTTTGAAAATATTATTAAATTTTTTATTTTATTTTTTTTAATTTTTTTATTATATATTAAAAAATTTTTTATTTTTTTTTTATAATTATATATTTTTTTTTTTGTTATAATTAATATTTTTTTATTTTTGTTAATGTAATTTATAATTGTGTTAATTATTTTTTTTTTATTTTTTTTTTTTTTGTATATTTTAATCTTATTAAAAAAAAAAAAAATTATTTTTTATTTTTGTTTTAATTTTAATATATTTTTTGTTTATTATATTATATAAAGTATTAATGGATGGAGTAGTAGATTCTAATATTACATCATTTTTTTCTATTTTAGATCTTATTATTGATAGATTTTTTGCATTGTATTTTTTATTTTTATATATATTATTATTTTCATCAAATATTATTATTAATCCTAAATTTTTAAATGGAGTAAATATTGATGATTTAGTACCTATTATTATAGGTATTTTATTTATTTTTGTTTTATTTCATATATTTATTTTTTTTTTAAATTTTATTTTTGAATTTATAATTTTAATTTTTTTTTTTATTTTTTTTTTTATTTTTTTTTTTATTTTTTTTATTTTATTTTTTTTTGGTAATATAATTAATATTTGTAATTTTTTTTTTATTTTTTTTTTTATTATTTTACATAATAATTTTATTTTTTTTGATTTTTTATATTCTTTTATTAAATAAATTTTAGGATTTTTTTTTTTATTTTTTTTTTTTTTTATTTTAATTATATTATATTTTTTTTTGTTTTTTGGAATTATTTTAAATAATATTTTATTAATATTATAAAAATAATATTTAGAACAAAAATTAATTAATTTTATTATTTCTTTATTTATTATTGGATATTTATCTATTATTTTTTTTATCTTTTTTAATTTTAGATTAATGTATTTAGTATTTTTTTTATAAATTTTTCATATTATTGCTATTGTTGTTTTATTATTTAAAGGAACTATTATTCTTGATCCTATTTTTATTTTTTTATTATAATTTGTTTTATAAAGATAATAATTATTTATTTTTTTTTTAGGTAATATAGTTTTTATTATAAACATAGTATAATTAATTTATAAGTTTTTTAATATATTAAGATATAAATATATATATGAGAAAAAATATACATCCAATTAAATATTTATTAAATTTAGTTTGTTCTTGTGGTAATAAAATAGTTATTTATTCTACATTAAAAAATAATTTTTCAGTTGATGTTTGTTATAAATGTCATTCTTTTTATACAGGTAAACAAAAAATTTCTAATATTAAAGGTAGAATAGAAAATTTTAAAAAACGTTTTAAAAAAATTAATTTTAATTTTTAGTTTATTTTAAAATCTACTTTTAAAGTAGATTTTAATTTTATTTTTTATATTTTTATTTTGTTTAAATTTTTTATTATTTTTATTATATTATTTATATCTAGTGTAAGTTTACCTATTAATAAACCATCAATATATTTTAATTTTATTATATTAATATAATTTTTTTCATTTATTGAACCTCCATAAATTATTTTAAATTTATTTTTTAAATTTTTATTTAAATTAATAATATATTTATTTATACATTTTGTTATTTTATTTATATGTTTAATATCTGCTGTTTTTCCTGTACCTATAGATCATATTGGTTCATATGCTATTATTGTATTTTCTAGTATTTTTATATTATTTTTTTTTATAAAATATTTTATTTGTTTTATACATATTTTTTTGCTTTTTTTTAAATTATATTCCTTTAAATTTTCTCCTATACATATAATTGGTTTTAATTGTAATTTTTTTGTTATTAATATTTTTTTTAATAATATTTTATTTTTTTCTTTATGGTATATTTTTCTTTCTGAATGTCCTATAATAACGTATTTAGTATTTATATCTTTTAACATTTTTCCTGATATTTCACCTGTATAAGGTCCTTTAGTATGTATATCTATATTTTGTGATGTTATTTTAATATTATTATATTTTTTTATTAATTTATATAAATAAAATATATATAATATTGGAGGTGATATTAATATTTTTATATTTTTATATTTATTTTTTATTTTTTTAATATATTTTTTAATTATTTTTTTATTACCATTTAATTTAAAATTTAAAACTAATATTTTTTTTTTCATATTTTTTTTTATTTTTTTATATTTATATTAATTTTATTATTAAATTTATAAAATGTATATATAATAGTTAATTAATTATTATTATTTTGTTAGTAGAATAATTATGATACATAATTCTGCTTTTTTAAAAAGTATTGTTAAATATTTAAATTTAAAAAAAGATGGAATTTATATAGATTGTACTTTTGGTTGTGGTGGACATTCTTTAGAAATTTTAAAAAATTTAAATAATTACGGTAGATTATTATCTTTTGATTTAGATCCTAAATGTAGTATTTTTTCTAAAAACATATTAAATAATGATAGTCGTTTTTATTATGTTAATGATAATTTTATTAATATGATTAAATATGTAAATAAATTTTTTAATCGTAAAGTAGATGGTGTTTTATTTGATTTAGGTATATCTTCATATCAATTAGATGATTCTTATAGGGGTTTTTCTTTTATGAGAAATGGTCCTTTGGATATGAGAATTAATCAAAATATTGGTTTTAAAGCTAGTTATTGATTAAATAAAGCAAGTAAAAATGATATATTTAAAGTTATAAAAGATTTTGGTGAAGAAAAATATGCTATGTCTATATCTAAGAAAATATGTATAGAAAGAAAATATAAATATATTAATAATACTGAACATTTATCTAATTTAGTTAAGAGTGTTGTTAAATTTAATAAATTTTATAAAAATCAATCTACTAGAACTTTTCAAGCAATACGTATATTTATAAATAATGAATTATTTAATTTAAAGATAGCTTTAAGAGAAGCTTATAAAATATTATCCTCTAAAGGTAGATTAGTTGTGATTAGTTTTCATTCTTTAGAGGATAGGATAGTAAAAAATTTTATTAAATTAAATAGTAATAATGTTTTATCTTTATTAAATAAATTACCTCTAACTTTTAATCAAATAAATAAATTATATCCTATAAAAATGTTAAATTTAGGTAAAAAAAAACCTAATAAAAAAGATATTTTAAATAATTCTAGAATTAGAAGTTCTATATTAAGAATTGCAGAGAAAATATAATTTTTTTTATTTTTTAGGATTTATTTTTATTAATAAATATTTAATATTTTTTTTTATTTTTGAAATTATTTTTTTTTTTTTTTTTTATTAAATATATTTTTCAAATAGGATTTGATATTTCTATAGTTAAAGTATCTTTATTAAAATTTATTATTTTGCATTGTTTTTTTATATATTTAGGTATTATTTTTTTCATTTTTTTATTTAAAATTTTTATATTTTTATATTTTTTTATAATTTTTTTTAAATTGTAAATATTTATTTTTTTTTTTTTTAATATATTAATTATTAATTCTGGTTTTTTTTTGTCATATTAGTGAATTTTATATTTATTTATATTATAATTAATTATATTATATTAATATAATATTTTTTTTTTTAATATTAAATAAAAATTTTTATATGTTTTACAAATTATTTTCATATATTTTTAGTTTAAGTAATAGATTTAAATTTATAAATTTTCAAAAATTAGTAAATAAAATTAATGATTTAGAAAAATATTTTATTAATGTTAAGGATAGTAAATTAAAAAATAATACATTAAAATATAAATTTCTTTTAAAAAAAAACAATAATATAAATAAGATTTTACCTAAAGTTTATGCTAATATTAAAGAAGCTATAAGAAGAGTTTTTAGTATTAGGTTATTTGATGTTCAATTATTAGGTGCAATAGTTTTACATAAAGGTTATATTGCTGAAATGAAAACTGGTGAAGGTAAAACAATTACATGTACTTTACCAGCATATTTAAATTCTCTTTTATGTAAAGGTGTTCATATTGTTACTGTAAATGATTATTTAGCAAAAAGAGATTATGACAATAATTATGAATTATTTAAATTTTTAGGTATTAAAATAGGTTTAATATTATCTGATATGTCTTTATTAGATAAAAAAAAATCTTATTTATGTGATATTACTTATGGTACAAATAATGAATATTGTTTTGATTATTTAAAAGATAATATGTGTTATGATTCTAATGATATAGTTCAAAGAAAAGAATTAAGTTATGCTATTTTAGATGAAGTAGATTCTATATTAATAGATGAATCTAGAACACCTTTAATAATTTCTGAATCTAAATTTTCAAATAATAATATTTTTTATAAAATAAATAAATTTATTAATATTTTTAAATTAAAAAATAATAATAATAAATTTGGTGATTTTATTATAGATGAAAAGTATAAAAATATTTATTTAACTGAAAATGGTATTAGCAAAGTTGAAGATTTAATTAAGAATAATTTTATTAATAGTAATAAATTTTTTTATAATTTTTATAATATAAAAATTATAAATAATATTATTTGTTCTTTAAAAGCTCATTATTTATTTAATAAAAATATAGATTATTTGGTTAAAGATGATAATATTATAATTATTGATGAATTTACTGGAAGACTGGTGCCAGGTAAAAGATGATCTGATGGTTTACATCAAGCAATTGAAGCTAAGGAAAATGTTACTATAAAGAATGATAATAAAATTTTAGCGTCTATTACTTTTCAAAATTATTTTAAATTATATAATAAGTTATCAGGTATGAGTGGTACTGTTTTAAGTGAATCATGTGAATTTAATACAATTTATAATTTAAATACTATAGAAATTCCTACTAATAAAAGTATTAAAAGAAAAGATTTATCTGATTTAATTTATTTAAATGAAAATGAAAAAATAAAAGCTATTATTAATGATATTAAATATAGATTTAATAAAAAACAACCTGTTTTAGTAGGTACTACTTCAATATATAAATCTGAATTAATTTCTAAAGAATTAAAAAAAATTAATATAAAACATAAAGTTTTAAATGCTAAATTTCATAATTTTGAAGCTAAAATTATTTCTCAAGCAGGTAGTTTAGGATCTGTTACTATTGCTACAAATATGGCAGGTAGAGGAACTGATATAATTTTAGGAGGTAATTTATCTAATTTATTAAAAAATAAAAATTATAGTTTAAATAAGATTAATAAAATAAAAAATAAATGATATTTAAATAATAAATTAGTTATAAAATTAGGTGGTTTACATATTATAGGTAGTGAAAGAAATGAATCTAGAAGAATAGATGATCAATTAAAAGGTAGATGTGGTAGACAAGGTGATCCAGGTTCTACTAGATTTTATATATCTTTAGATGATTATTTAATAAGAATTTTTTTATCAAAAAATATAATAAATTTTATAAAAAAAATTAATATTAATAATAATAAACCTATAAAAAGTTTTTTAATATCAAAATCAATAGAAAATGCTCAAAGAAGAATTGATTATAGGAATTTGGAAATTAGGAAACAATTATTAGATTATGATAATATTATAAATAAACATAGAAGTATTATATATAAAAAAAGAAATAAAATATTATTTTCTAGAAGTTTAAATATAAAATATAAAATTATAATTAAAAATTTAGTAAATAAAATTTTGAATAAATTTAATGTAGATAATTTTATTTTATTTTATAAAAAAATTAAAAATATTATATATTTAAATTTTAATTTTAATGTTAATTTGTATTTTTTTAATGAAAAAAATTTTAAAAAATTTAAAAAATCTATTATTTATGAATTAATATCAAAATATAAAAGAAAAATTAATTTTTTAGGTTTTAATTTATTTTTAAATATAGAAAAAAATATTATGTTAAGAACTTTAGATTATTATTGAATAGAATATTTATCTTATATAAATTATTTTAAAAATTATGTTTACTTAAGAAGTTATGCTCAAATGGATCCAAAACAAGAATATAAAATAGAAACTTTAAAGGTTTTTTTAAAAATGTTAAATAGTTTTTATTTTGAAGTTACTAAATTAATTTTTTCTTTACCTAATAATATAAATAATTTGAATAAATTTTTGTTAGATTTTGGAATAAATATTGATTTTTAATTTATTATTTTTTTATTAAATTTAATGGAAAATTATAAAGTTTTACCTTTAAAATGAAGACCTAAGTCTTTTAAAGATTTTGTAGGAAATGAAAATATTATTAAAGTTATTTTAAATAGTTTAAAAAAAAAAAAAATATATAATACATATTTATTTTATGGACCTAGAGGTGTAGGTAAAACTAGTTTGTCAAGATTATTATCTAAAAGTTTAAATTGTATTAATAATTATAATTGTTATTTTTGTTCTAAATGTGTTAATTGTATTTCTATTGATAAAGGTAAATCTTTAGATGTATATGAAATTGATGGTGCTTCTAAATCTAAAATAGAAGATATAAAAGATATATTAGATAGTATATGTTATTTACCAATAAGTATGCGTTATAAAATTTATATTATAGATGAAGTTCATATGTTATCTCGTTATAGTTTTAATAGTTTATTAAAGGTATTAGAAGATACACCTAAATATATAAAATTTATATTAGCTACTACTGAATTTAAAAAAATTCCTAATACTGTTTTATCTAGATGTATGAGTTTTTATTTAAAACCTTTAAGTGTAAATGATATATTATCAAGATTAATATTAGTTTCTAAAAGTGAACTTTTTAATTATGATGTAGATGCTTTAAAACAAATATCTATTAATTCTAAAGGAAGTTTAAGAGATGCTTTAATATTATTAGATCAATTATCTTTAGTTAATAATTATATAAAATTAAAATATGTTAATTATTTTTTAAATATTATAGATGATAAATATATTTTTTGTTTTTTAAATAGTTTATTTTTAAAAGATTATGATAAAATATTTTATTATTTATATTATTTTATTAATAAAAATATTGATTATGAAAATATTTTATCAAGTTTAATAGATAAATTATATAAATTATTATTAATAAAAATTATTAAAAATATAAATTATAAAATTTTTGATATTAATGATTTTGATAAATTAAAATTTTTAAATTTAGGTAATTTAGTATGTAAAAAACATGTTAAATATTATTATGAGTTATTTTTTTTTGGTTTTGTTAATTTAATTAATAGTTATGATAAAAAAATGTTTTTTGAATATTTAATAATAAAATCTATTTTTTATAAGTAATTTATTTTTATTATATATTTTATATATATAATATATTTATGTAATTTTAAATAATTATATATATAAAATATATTAAATAGGAATTTATATGAGTGTTAAAAAAAAATTTTTGTTTAAATCAGAAGTTAAAGAATTATTAAATTTAATGATTAATTCTTTATATTCTAATAAAGATATTTTTTTAAGAGAATTATTATCTAATTCTTCTGATGCTATTGATAAATTAAGGTTTTTTATTGTTTCTAATAAAGATAAAAATATTAAATTTAATGATAATTTTTATATAAGATTATTGATTAAAGGTAATAAATTAATTATTAGAGATAATGGTATTGGAATGAGTTATGATGAAATTATTAATAATTTGGGTACTATTGCTAAATCAGGTACTAAGGAATTTTTAAATAAAATAAATAAAAATAATAATTTAAATGATAATTTAATTGGTAAATTTGGTGTAGGTTTTTATTCTTCATTTATTGTTTCTAATAAAGTTAAAGTTCATACTAGACATATTTTAGAAAATAATAAAAATAATTCTATTTTATGATCATCTAAAGGAGATGGTAAATTTTTTGTAAAAAAATTATATAAAAAAAAATATGGAACTGATATAATTTTATATTTAAAAGAATCTTGTAAAGAATATTTAAATAAAGATAATTTATTTAAAATAATTAATAAATATTCTAATTATATAAATATTCCTATACAATATAAATTTTTTAATAAAGATATTAAAAAATATGAATGAAAGAGAATAAATAAATATGATGCTATTTGATTAAAAGATAAATCTTGTTTAAGTGATAAAGAATATAAAAATTTTTATTATAATTTAACTAATAATTTAGGTAATCCTATAATTTGATCTCATAATAAAGTTGAAGGTTTATATAATTATATAAGTTTATTATATATTCCTGATACTTCTCCTTGAAATATATGAAATAGAGATGAATATAAAAATAGTATTAAATTATATATTAAAAGAATTTTTATAATGGATGATATAGAAAATTTAATACCTTATTGTTTTCGTTTTGTACAAGGTATAATTGATACTGATGATTTACCTTTAAATATTTCTAGAGAAATATTACAAAATAATGATTATTTTAAAAAAATTAGTATAAGTTTAACTAATAGAATATTTAAAATGATTAATGATTTATCTTTAAATAAAGATAAATATAATATATTTTGAAAACAGTTTGGTTTTATTTTAAAAGAAGGTTTAGCAGATAATAATATTGATAAAAATAAAATTTCTTGTTTACTTAGATTTAATTCTTCTAAATTTAATTCTGATATTTTTGTTTCTTTAGAAGATTATTTAAATAGAATGAAAATTGGTCAGGATAAAATTTTTTATATTACTAGTGATAATTATATTTCAGCTAAAAATAGTCCTCATTTAGAATTATATAATAAAAAAGAAATTGAAGTATTATTTATGTTAGATAAAATTGATGAATGAATGATGAATTATTTAACTGATTTTAAAGGTATAAATTTTTGTTCTATTAATAAAGATAATGTTAATTTAAGTAATATAATATCTAAAAATGAAGAAATATTTGTAGATGAAAATAATAGTTCTTTTTTAAATAGAATTAAGTTATATTTAAGTGATTTAGTTAAAGATGTAAGATTAACTAATTGTTTAGATAAATTTCCTGTAGTTTTAGTTACAGATTCTAAAGATATAAGTACTCAAATGTTAAAATTATTAAGAGCTACAGGTAAAGATGTACCTAAAATAAAATATTATTTAGATATAAATATTAATCATATTTTAATAAAATATATTAGAAATATAAAAGATGATATTATATTTAAAAAATGGGTAATGTTTATTTATTATCAAGCACTTTTGATAGAAACTAATTCTTTAGATGATTCAGTAAATTTTATAAATTTAGTAAATGATTTAATTAATGGTTTTATTATATTATAATGAATATAATTATATTAGGTCCTCCTGGTTCAGGAAAAGGAACTCAATCTTTTTTTATTATTAAAAAATATAATCTTAGTTTAATATCTTTAGGTAATATTTTAAGAAAGAATTCTAATAAATATAATATTAGTAAATTAATTAATAATGGTAATTTAATAGATGATAAATTGTCATTTAAAATAATTAAAAATTATTTATATAAAAATAGTAATAATAATGGTTATTTATTTGATGGTTTTCCTAGAAGTTTATCACAGGCTAAATTTTTAAATTTTATTAATATTGATTATATAATAGAATTTGTTTTAAAAGATGAAATTATATTTGATAGATTATTAAATCGTAATATACATTTAAATTCTGGAAGAGTATATAATATTAAATATAACCCCCCTATAAGGGAGGGTTATGATGATATTACAGGTGAAAAATTAATTAAAAGGTGTGATGATTTAAATTTAAATATAATAAAAAAAAGATTATTTATTTATAATGATTTATTAATAAAATTAAGAAATTTTTATAAAAATTATTTTGGTATTAATTTTTTTTATAAATATAATATAATAGATTGTAATAATAATATTAATTATATTAAAAAAAAAATATATAAAATTTTGGATAAATAATTTATTTAAAATAAATATTATTTATTTTATTTTTTATTTCTATTAATATTTTTTTATTTATTTTTAAAAATTTTGTAGATTTTATTTTACCATTTCCAAGTTTAATATTATTATAATAATATCAGTTACCTTTTTTATTTATTATTTTATTTTTTGATGCTAAATTTAATATTTCTAAATATTTATTTATTCCTTTGTTGTAAATTATTTGAAATTCTGCATATTTAAAAGGAGGTGAAAGTTTATTTTTTACAACTTTTACTTTAGTTTCATTACCTATTATTTTATTTTTTTTTAATATATTACCTGTTCTTCTTATTTCTAATCTTATTGATGAATAAAATTTTAATGCATTACCACCTGTTGTAGTTTCAGGATTTCCAAATATTGTTCCTATTTTTATTCTTATTTGATTTATAAATATTAGTAATATATTGGATTTATTTATATTTCTTGCTAATTTTCTCATTGCCTGGCTCATCATTCTAGCTGTTAACCCTATATAAGATTCTCCCATTTTTCCTTCTATTTCAGCTTTAGGTGTAAGAGCAGCTACAGAATCTATAATAATTACATCTATATTATTTTTTTTAGCTAATGAATTACATATTTCTAATGCTTGTTCTCCATTATCAGGTTGTGAACATAATAATTCTTCAATATTTACACCAATTTTTTTAGCATAGTTTGCATCTAAAGAATGTTCTGCATCTATAAATATACAAGTTTTTTTTAGTTTTTGTGCAGATGCAATAATTTCTAAAGTTAAAGTAGTTTTTCCTGATGATTCTGGACCATATATTTCTATTATTCTACCTGTAGGTAAACCTCCAATTCCTAGTGCTATATCTAAAGATATAGATCCTGTAGATATAGTTTCTATTTTATTAAAATTATTACCTCCTAATTTCATAACTGATCCTTTACCAAATTGTTTTTCTAATTGTTTTAATGCTTTTTTTATAGATTTTATTTTATTTTTATTCATATATTTATATTTTAAATATATAATTTAAATTAGTTAATTTTTATATAAATGTAATATACTGTTATTAGTTTTAATTTTATATAAATTTTTTAATTTAAATTAAATAATTTTTTTTATTATTTTAAATATTTATTATATATATAATTTTTTTTTTTGGTTAAAAAATAAAATGTTTATAACTTCTAAAGAAATTCGTAGTATTTTTTTAAATTATTTTTTTAATAATGATCATATTATTAAAGAAAGTAGTAGTTTAATTCCTAAAAAAGATAGTAATTTATTATTTACTAATGCTGGAATGATTCAATTTAAAGATTATTTTTTAGGAATAAAAAAAAGTAGAAAAAATTTTGTAAGTATTCAACATTGTTTAAGAATAAATGGTAAAAATAATGATTTAAATAATGTAGGTAATACTTTAAGACATAATACTTTTTTTGAAATGATGGGTAATTTTAGTTTTGGTTTATATTATAAGAAGGATGCTATTTTTTATTCTTGAGATTTATTAACTAATAAAAGTTTATTTGGTTTATCTAAAGATAGGTTATTTGTTACTGTTCATAAAAAAGATATTGAATCTTATAATATTTGATTAAATATTATTAAAATTCCTAAGCAACATATTTTTATTTTAGGTGATTCTAATTTAAATTCTGAAAATTTTTGATTTATTGATAATTTAGGTTTATGTGGTTATAGTACTGAAATATTTTATGATTTAATTGGAAGTAATAGTAAAATTAGTAATAATTATTTTTTAAAAAATAATAATAGTAGGTTTTTAGAAATATGGAATTTAGTTTTTATGGAATTTATTTTAGATAAAAAATTAAAATTAAATATTTTATCTAATAAATGTATAGATACTGGTATGGGTTTTGAAAGAATAACTTCTATTTTACAAAATGTTAGTTCTAATTTTGATATTGATATTTTTTTGTATATAAAATCTTCTATATCTAATATATTAGGTATTAAAATAAATATTAATAATTTAAATATATTTAATATTATTTCAGATCATATAAGATCTATTATATATTTAATATTTTATGGTATTTTGCCATCTAATGAATATAGAGGTTATGTTTTAAGAAAAATAATTAGAAGAACTTTATTATATATTAGATTTTTAAAATTTAATGATATTGTTTTATATAAAATAATTAAATTTTTATTAACTAATAAAAATGAATTTATATTATTAAATATATCTGATTTTAATTATTTTATTGATATAGTTTTATATGAAGAAAAAAAATTTTTTAAAACTTTATATTGTTCTTTAAATTTATTAAATTTTTATATATCTAAATTTAAATCTAAAAAATATTTAAGTAGTAATATAGTTTTTATGTTATATGATACTTATGGTTTACCTATTGATTTATTAATTGATGTGTGTAATTATAATAATATATGTATTAATTTAAATAAATTTAAATTAAAGTTAGAAAATCATAAAAAATTATCTAGAAAAAATATAAAAATTAATTATAATAAAAATTTTAGTTTTATTATAAATTTTTTAAATAATGTAAATAGTACATTATTTTTAGGTTTTAAAAAAAAAAGTATAATTTCTAAAGTTTTGTTAGTATTTAATAATATTAAATATTTTAATGTTAATAATAAATATATTTATAGTATTGTATTAGATAAAACAATTTTTTATCCTAAATGTTCTGGTCAAAGTTATGATATAGGTTATTTAAAAAGTTTAAATAATAAGTCTAAATTTATTGTTAATAAAACTTTAAAAATAAATAATTATATTTTACATATAGGTTATTTTAAATATGGAAAAATATTTAGTAAAGATAAAGTTAAATGTGTATATAATATTGATAATAGAAATTTAAATTCTATAAATCATTCTTGTTTACATATTTTATGTTATGTAATGAATAATTTTAATAGATGTTTTTTGAAAAATAGTACTAAAGTTAATAGTAAAAAATTTATTTTAGATTTTAATTGTGATAAAATTAATAAATTAAATATTATAGATATTGAAAAAGAAGTTAATTTAATTATTTGAAAAAATATAGATATTAAAGAAAAGATTTTTATAGATAGTAAATTATATAATAAATTTAGTTTTAAGTTTTTAGGTAAAAATATAGTAAGAAAGATATATTTAGATAATATTTATAGTGAATATTGTAGTGGAACTCATGTAAAAAATACTAAATATATTAAATTATTTGTTATTAAAAAGTTTTATAATATATCTTCAAATATTAAAAGATTAGTATGTTTAACAAATTTAAATTCATTTAAATATATTTATAAATTTAAAGATATTTTATATAATTTATCTTATAAATTAAAATTTGATATTAAAAATATATATAATAATATAATTAAAATTATTGATAATTATAAAAAATTAAAAAATATTAATAGTAATTTAATTTTATCTTTAAAAATTAATTTGATTAATTTTTTTAGTGAAAAATATTTATATATTTTTAAAAATTATAATTTTTATTTATATAAATATAAATTAATTAATTTTTTAAATAAAAGTATTTTATTTTATATATTAAATTATTTATATAATAAATATAATTTATCTTTAATAATATTTAATATATTATTAAAAAATAAGGATTATTATGTTATATTATTAAATAAATTAATTTTAAATATATTGGGTTTTAATTTTTTAGATAAGATTAAATTTTATTTATTAAATAAAAAATATATAATTAAAAATTTTTATATATTTAAAAATGATAAATTTTATGTTAATATTTTTAGTATAATTGAAAATAAAAATATTGATAAATTCTTTATTTTTAATAAAATATTAAATTTTATAAAAAAAAGATGTTATTAAAGGATAAAATAAAATGCTTATTCTTACTCGTAAAATTAGGGAAAGTTTAATAATTAAAGATGATATAATTATAACTATATTAAATATTAAAGGTAATCAAGTACGTATAGGTATTAGTGCTCCTAAAGAAATTTCTGTTTATAGAAAAGAAATTTATTTTAAAATTAATAGTATTGATAAAAAATAAAGATTTATATAATTTTTAATTTATTTTAAGTGAGATGACCGAGTGGTTTAAGGTGCTCCTCTGCTAAGGGAGTATGTTTAATTGCATCGAGGGTTCGAATCCCTCTCTCACTATTATATATGCATCCGTAGCTCAGTGGATAGAGTTCTCGGCTACGAACCGAGAGGTCAGGGGTTCAAATCCTCTCGGATGCGTTTTTTTTTTTTTTATTTAAAAATTTATATTATTAGGATATTTTGGAAAAGCAATAACATCTCTTATATTATTTAAATTAGTTATATACATTAGTATTCTTTCTATTCCTAAACCAAATCCACTATGTGGTATAGTACCAAATTTTCTTAATTCTCTATATCATTTATATTTTTTTTTTTTTAGTAATTTTTTTTTTATATTTTTGTCTAAATTTTTTAATTTATATTCTCTTTCTGATCCTCCTATAATTTCACCTATTTTAGGTAATATAATATCTATGCATGATACTGTTTTTTTATCTTTATTAGTTTTCATATAAAAAGGTTTAATTTTTTTAGGGAAATTTTTTATTATTATTGCTTTTTTAAAATATTTTTCTGTTAAAAATTTTTCATGTTTATTAGATATATTTATTCCTCATTTTATTTTATTTTTTTTAAAAATTTTTTCTTTCTTTAATATTTTAATTATTTTATTATAACTTATTATTATATATTTTTTATTTATTATATTTTTTATATGTTTTAAATTTTTTATTTTATTATTTGATTTTTCATTTAAAAATAATATATCTTCATAATTATTTTTTAATATTTTTTTGAAAGAATATGATAATAAATTTTTTGATAAATTAATTATATTTTTTAAATTAGAAAATGCTATTTCTGTTTCTAACATTCAAAATTCAGCTAAATGTTTTTTTGTATTTGAATTTTCTGCTCTAAATACAGGTCCTATATTATAAACTTTTGATAATGAACAGGAATATGATTCTAAATTTAATTGTCCGGATACTGTTAAATATGTTTTTTTATTAAAAAAATTTTTTTTTTTATTTTCTATTTTAAACATTTTACTATGTCCTTCTGTATCTAATGATGTTAAAATTGGTGTATTAATTAAAAAAAATTTTTTTTTTTGTAAATATTTATGTAAATAAAAAATTAAAGAACTTCTTATTCTTGATATGGCACCAAATATTTTTGTTCTAGGTCTTAAATGTGATATTTTTCTTAAAAATTCTAGTGAATGATATTTTGGACTTATAGGGTATTTTTTTGCATTTTTTATTTTTCCTAATATTTTTAATTTAATTGCATTTATTTCATATTTTAAATTTTTTTTATTTTTTTTTAATTTTCCTTTAATTATTATTGAACATCCATTATTAATTTTTTTAATTTTATTATTATAGTTTTTAATTTTTTTTTTTTTAATTACAATTTGTAAATTATTTAGACATGATCCGTCATTAATTTCTATAAATATTATTCCTATTTTTGATTTTCTTTTTGTTTTTATTCATCCTTTGGTTTTTATTATTTTATTTTCATATTTTTTATTATTTTTATTATTTAATATATTATATATTTTTATATTTTTTATTTTTTTTTTTTTTTTATTCATATACATTTTTTATATTTTTTTTTTATATATTTTAAATATTTTATATGTTTTTTTATTTCTTTTTTTTTAATTTTATATTTTATTATTTTTTTTTTTTTTAATTTTTTATTAAAATTTAAATTTATTGTATTTTTTATTTTTATATTGGTTTGTTTTCTGGTTATAAATAAATATAAATTTGCTAATAATTTTGTATCTATTATAGCACTATGATATTTTCTATTTGATATATCTATTTTATATCTTTTACATAATGAATTTAAATCATTTTTTTTACCAGGAAACATTTTTCTTGCTATTTTTAAAGTATCTATAATATTACATATTTTATTTATTTTTATTTTTTTATTTATTAATTTAAATTCATATTCAATAAAGTTTATATCAAATTTTGAATTATGTATAATTAAATCTGAGTTTTTAATAAATTTTATAAGTTTTTTTGAAATTTTTTTAAATATTGGTTTATTTTTTAGAAAAGAATCTTTTATTTTATGTATTTTATATGCATAATAATCAATTTTTCTACATGGATTTATATATGTATGAAATATATTATTAGTTATTTTTCTTTTTCTTATTTCTATAGCACATATTTCTATAATTTTATGATTTAAATAATATTTTTTATTATTATTCATTCCTGTAGTTTCTATATCTAAAACTATTTGTTTGTTCATTTTTTTTTTTGTTATAATATATTATTAATTTTTTTTTTAATTTTATGATAAAAATATATATTTATACAGATGGTTCTTGTATTAAAAATCCTGGTCCTGGAGGTTGTGCTGCTATAGTTATATTTAATAAAAAACAATATATATTTAAAGCAGGTTATTTTTATACTACTAATAATAGAATGGAATTAATGGCTTTTATTTTACCTATGAGATTTTTTTTATATAATAATTATAGTAATATAATATATTTAATATTTACTGATAGTAATTATTTATATAAAGGTGTTAATGAATGATTGGTTAAATGAAAATATAATAATTGAAAAAATTCAAAAAATAAGTTAATAAAAAATATTGATTTATGAATAGAAATTAATTATTTTATTTTTATTTTTAATAATATTAGAATTTTATATATTAAAGGTCATAGTAATAATTTTTATAATGAAAAATGTGATAAAATAGCTCTTTTACAAGCAAAAAATCCATTTTTATATGATTTAAATCCACCTATAAAATAATAGGTGGTTTAAATTTATATATTTTTATTTTTAATGTTTTTTTTTTTATTTTATTTATTTATTTTAAATATATATATATATATATATATATTATATTCATTATATTATTTTTCAAGTAAATTTTTTATTATGATATTATTATTTATTGAATATATTTTTTATTGGAGGTTATAATGTCTATAAAATTAGGTATAAATGGTTTTGGAAGAATTGGAAGATTAGTTTTTCGTAATTCTTTTTTTCATGATGATATTAGAGTTGTAGCTATAAATGATTTAATGGATATAGATTATATATCTTATATGTTAAAATATGATTCTAGTCATGGTATTTTTAAATATGATATTAAAATAGATAATAATAAATTATTGATTAATGATAAATGTATTTATGTAAGTTCTATTAAGAATCCTAAAGATATATCATGAAAAAAATATGATGTTGATATAGTTATTGAATCTACTGGTATATTTTTAACTAAAGAATTATGTTATGGACATATATTATCTGGTGCTAAAAATGTAATTATGACAGGTCCATCTAAAGATGATACTCCTATGTTTGTTATGGGTGTTAATCATTATAATTATAATGGTCAAGATATTGTTTCTAATGCATCTTGTACTACTAATTGTTTAGCCCCAATAATTAAGGTTTTAAATGATAATTTTAAAGTTAAAGAAGCTTTTATGACAACAATACATGCTTCTACTGCTACTCAAAAAGTAGTAGATTCTTTTTCTTTTAAAGATTGAAGAGGTGGTAGAAGTGTTTTTCAGAATATAATACCTTCTTCAACTGGTGCTGCTAATGCTATAGGTTTGATTATACCTGAATTAAAAGGTAAGATTACTGGTATGGCTTTTAGAGTTCCTGTATCTAATGTTTCAGTAATAGATCTTACTGTAAAATTATCAGTTGATATTGATAGTGATATTTTATTTAATTCAATTAAAGAAGCTAGTAATAGTTATTTAAGAGGTATATTAGGTTTTGTTAGTGAAGATGTTGTTTCAAGTGATTTTAATGGTAATAAGTTAACTTCTATTTTTGATTTTAAAGCTTCAATGTTATTAAATAGTAAATTTATTAAGGTTGTTTCATGATATGATAATGAAACAGCATATTCTGATAAAGTTTTAGATTTAGCTAGTTATATATATTATTATAATTAATATTTAGTTAGTTTGGTATATAAAAAAAAAATAATGAATTTTTTTTTTCATTATTTTTTTTTTATTTTATTTAATTAATTTTAATCTATTATTTTTTTTTTTTTGATTTATTTTTTTATATATAAAATTTATATATCTTTTAATTAATTTAGTATTGAATCCATATTTTCTTAATAGATAATTTGTTATTAATTTATTTGGATTTTTTTTTATTATTTTTTTTGTTATATAATGTATTTTATATGATTTTTTTTTTTTTATTATTTTTTTTAGTTTATTATCTAATTTTTTTAGATTTTTTAATCTTTTATTTTTTATTTTTTTAGGCTTTCATTTTTTACAATAATTATTTATTTTAAATTGTTTATAGTACATTTGACTATTTATATTTTCATGTCCTAGTATTTTAGTAAAAAATATATCTTCATCTTTTTTATTTCATTTTTTATCTTTTTTAAATCATTTTAAGAATGCTATTTTTGAATATATTGATCTACTATCTTTATATTTTACTTTTTTGTTTTTAAATAAATATTTAACTCACTTATTAAGATGTGGTGATATATTGTTACTTATTTGTTCATTTATAGAAATTAATTTATTTTTTTTTTTTTTTATTTTATTTATTATTTTTTTTATTTTTTTACATGATCTTAATTTTTTTATTTTTTTAATAAATTTTTTTGTATTTATAAATAGTATATATATTTTATATTTTTTGTTTTTATTATAATTTTTAGCTTGTCCTTTAAATAAAATTTCATGTTTATTAATTATTTTAAATTTACCTGTATATAATATTTCTATCATTCTTCTTCCAGAAATTAATGATAATGCAAAAGATAAATATGATATTTCTTTAAAACATTCTAATTTATAATTATTTGTTAAGATATTAAATATTATTTGTATATATTTTTTATAATTAATATTAATTGTATTATATTTTTTTTTTTTTAATTCTATTAAATTTTTTTTTTTTATTGTTTTTAATTTATTTTTTTCAATTTTTAAATGAAATAATATTTCATGATTTATTTTAATTTTTTTAATTTTTTTTAGTAGTTTTAATCCACTTGATATTTTATTTATTATTAATTTATTTCTTTTATATCATTTTTTTTTTATAAATTTATTAATTTCTTTTTTTCATTCTGGTATTTCTTTTTTTATTTTTTTTATTATTTTTTTATTATTTTTTTTTAATTTTATTTTATTTAAATTTAATAAAAGTATTTCTATTTTAGATAATTTTTTTTTTATTTTATTTATTTCATGAAATATATTTTTTACATTTTTATTTTTTAAAATTTTTAATTCTTTTTTATAATATTTAAATATTTTTATTAAATTATCTATATTTTTATATAAATTATGATGTTTTATGTTTATAAATTGTTTTCTTATTAAAGTTATATATTTACTATATGTAAATATTGATATTTTTTTTTTTTTTAAATATCTTTTATATAATTTAGATATTTTTTTAAATAGTAAATTTTTTTTTGTTTGAGTAATATTAAAATTTTCTATTAGATCGGAAGAGCACACGTCTGAACTCCAGTCACGATAG